>JAHLFD010000072.1:0-6731 GCA_018883975.1 Candidatus Niameybacter stercoravium | reverse complement strand
ACTCAATGCATGGGTAGCTAAGAAGGATAGACGCCTTATAGAAGAAAAAATAGGAGACATTACAGATAAGTTTGTTATTATTGCAAAAGATGCTAATGAGTTAGATAAGAAGATTATTCCACCTACACAGCTTAAGAACAATTTTGTTTTTAAACCTTTTGAAATGATTGTAAAGCTTTATGGTTTGCCTTCTTACTATGAGATTGATCCAACTCCATTTTTAGGCATTACTTTTATGCTTATGTTTGGAATTATGTTTGGAGATATTGGACAGGGACTGGTGTACTTCTTAGCAGGGGTAATGCTGTATAAGAAAAGTGAAGTGGCCGGTGGTGTACTAACAAGACTTGGTCTTAGCTCTATAGTCTTTGGATTTGTTTATGGAAGTTTATTTGGACTTGAACATGAGCAGCTCCCTTGGCTGCCACATATTGTAGGAAGCCCACTATCTACAGTTAATATTATGCCTGTGCTTATTGCAGGGGTTGTATTCGGGATAGCTGTTTTATCTGTTTCTTATATCATAGGGATTATTAATGCCCTAAGACGTGGTGATATAGAGGCAGGTGTATTTGGTAAAAATGGTATTGCCGGCTATATATTCTTTATGGGCTTTGTAGGTACACTTGTATCTTTATTTAGAATTATACAGGTACCAATCTGGGTACCACTTGGTATCATGGCCCTTATGTTAGGGGTCATGATTTTAAAAGAGCCTTTAACCAATATGGTGACAGGTAACAGACCTTATATTCATGGAGAAGTATCTTCTTACTTTATTGAAAGTGCCTTTGAAGGTGTAGAAACTATTTTAGGAGCTTTAAGTAATGGAATTTCTTTCATTCGTGTAGGGGCCTTTGCACTGAACCATGCTGGACTTTTTATGGCCTTTTTAGTTATGTCTGAGATGACAGACAGTCTTTTATTAAAAATAACTATTTTATTACTCGGTAACATTTTAATTTTAACGCTAGAAGGCTTAGTAGTATTTATTCAAGGTCTAAGACTTCAGTATTATGAAATGTTTAGCAAATACTTTAGTGGGGATGGCCATGCCTATGCCCCAATTAAAATTGAACAATAAAGGAGATATTCAAAATGGAAATGATGATGGTAGTTTTAGCAGCGATTATTGCAGTAGGTACAGTATTTTATGGAGTACGTATGATGAAAGAGAAGAGACAAGGAAACGTTAAAAAAGCTGTCTTTACTTCTGTATCTATTTTTGGTCTTGCAGTAGTAGGTATGTTTGCCTTTATGTTATTACCAAGCCCACTTTTTGCAGCAGAAGCAACAGGTACTGCAGTAGCTTCAGCAACTTCAATTGGTGATGGATTTAAATATATTGCAGCAGCTCTTAGTACAGGTCTTGCTACAATGGGTACAGGTAAAGCTGTAGGTGCTGTAGGTTCATCTGCTATTGGGGCCGTATCAGAAGATGCTTCTATCTTAGGTAAAACACTTATTTTCGTAGGTATGGCTGAAGGTATTGCAATCTACGGTATGATTATTTCTATCTTAATTCTTTTTGTATAAGACAGAAAAGAGCTGGTAGTATGAAGTCCTTTTTAATCAGTGATAACCGTGATACCTGGGTAGGCATGCGCCTAGCCGGTATTAACGGTATCATTATTCATGAAAAAGATGAGCTTTTAGAAGCGCTAAATGCAGCAAGAAAAGATGAAGAAATCGGTCTTATTATTATGACTGAGAAAATCGTAGATTTAGCAAAAGATGAAATTATGGAATTTAAGTTAAAAGTAGCAAGCCCCCTTATTATCGAGATTCCAGATAGACATGGAACGATGCGCAGTGAAAATGCCATTACGAATTATATAAGAGAATCAGTCGGCATTCGTATATGAGGTGAAAACAATGGTAACGATAGAACAAAAATTATCCTTATTCTCAAAGCTTTTACAACAGGATATTAAAACCGAAATCGGTGAAAAGATAGAGGCCATGGAAAAAGAATATGAAGAAATCATGGCAGAGCACAAACGTAAAGTAGATAAAGATGCAGATGACATTATTGAGCATGCAAGAAAAAAAGCTGAAATAAAAAGACTTGAGCTTATTAGTAAAGCTAAGATGAAAACTAAAAAAGAAAGTATGATCGCAAAAGAAAAATACATAGGTGTATTCATTGAACATCTTAAAGTACGTATTATGGCATTTAAAGAAAATCCTGGTTATAAAGAGTATTTAGAGCGTATGATTGAAACGCTAGAACACCTTGCAGCGTATGATACAGATTTTATCGTTTATATGACAGCAAAGGATTTAGAAAAATATGGTGAGTACGTACTTGATCAAATTGCACTTGGTGGTATTGCAAAAGAGAGATTGCATCTAGAAACAAAAGACGAAAGTATGATAGGTGGATTAATTTTAGATAGCCCTAAGAAAAATCTTAGAATTGATTTATCTATTTATACAGTTATAGAAGATCATAAAGATGAAATTGTAGAACAGCTCTTTAATGCAATTGGAGAGGTTGGTGGGCTAGATGAGTAATCAGGCTGGAATTGTAGAACTCATTAACGGACCAGTTGTTAAAGGAAGTAATATGCAAAGCTTTAAAGTTAATGAGATGGTTACAGTAGGTAGACAAAAGCTTATTGGAGAAGTTGTATCTCTTGAAAAAGATAAAGCCACTATTCAGGTTTTTGAAGAAACAGAAGGACTTATGGCAGGAGAAGAGGTTTATCAAACAGGGGCGCCTCTTTCTCTAACTCTTGGACCAGGTATGCTTGGGAATATGTTTGACGGGATTCAAAGACCGCTTAAACAGATTGAAAAAATCTCTAAAAACTTTATTCCAGAAGGGATAGGTCTTATTTCTATTGATCCGACAGCACCTTGGGAGGTGAATATAGTTGCTAAGGAAGGCGACTACCTTATGCCAGGAGGTGTATATGCCACAGTGCAGGAGACACTTAGTATTAGCCATAAAATTATGGTACCTCCGGATATGAAGGGTAAGGTTGTATCTGTTAAACCAAATGGCATCTATACTTTAAATGACACCATCGTGCAAATAGAACTTGAAGATGGTACAGTTCATAATCTTACTTTAGCTCAAAAATGGCCAGTTAGAAAACCAAGGCCTATTCAAAAAAGAATTCCTATTTACAAACCACTTATAACAGGACAACGTGTTATTGATAGCTTCTTCCCAGTAGCAAAAGGTGGTACAGTAGGACTTCCAGGTGGCTTCGGTACAGGTAAAACTGTTACACAACATCAGCTTGCTAAATGGTGTGATGCAGATATTATCGTTTATATTGGATGTGGGGAACGTGGTAATGAGATGACCAACGTACTTGAAGAATTCCCAGCCCTTATTGACCCACGTACTAACCGTCCTCTTATGGAAAGAACAATCCTTATTGCCAATACATCTAATATGCCTGTTGCAGCGCGTGAAGCAAGTATTTATACAGGGATTACAATGGCAGAGTACTTTAGAGATATGGGTTATGACGTAGCGATTATGGCAGACTCTACTTCTAGGTGGGCAGAAGCCCTTCGTGAAATCTCTGGGCGTCTTGAAGAGATGCCAGCAGAAGAAGGATATCCAGCTTATCTACCATCACGTCTGGCACAATTCTATGAACGTGCAGGTTGCGCCCTTACACTTAATAATGAAGAAGCCTCTGTTACAATTATTGGTGCAGTATCACCAGCAGGTGGAGACTTCTCAGAACCTGTTACAGAAAATACAAAACGTTTCGTAAGTGCCTTCCTAGCACTTGATAAAAAGTTAGCTTATGCAAGACACTATCCAGCTATTAACTACTTAACCAGCTATAGCGGCTATGTGACTATGCTAGATGAATGGTACCGTGATAATGTATCACCAGATATGCTTAAGCTTCGTGCGAAGATGATTCGCCTTCTTCAAGAAGAAGAAAAGCTGAATGAAATTGTACAGTTAGTAGGAGAAGATGTCCTTCCAAATGACCAGCATCTTGTACTTGAAATTGCAAGAACCATTAAAAAAGGCTTCCTTCAACAAAATGCGTTGCATAAAGATGATACGTATGTATCACTTGAAAAACAATACAAAATGCTTTGTGTCATTGACACCCTCTATACAAGTGCACTGAAATGTGTGAAAAAAGGTATCCCACTTTCTACTATTAGAAAACAACGTGTGTTTGATGATGTCATCAAAATGAAGTATGACGTACCAAATGATCAGATTTATCTTTTAGATGAACTGAGCAAGAAAATCGTAGACACCTATCAAAACCTAAGGGAAAAATATGAATAACAAGTAGAGGATGGTCAAAATGAGAAAAGAATACTTAAAATTAGAACGTGTAGATGGACCACTCATTGTTCTTTCAGATATACAAGATGTTGCCTATGGTGAAATCGTAACCATTAAAGTAGATGGTGGTAAGGATATGCGCAGAGGCAAAGTCATCAAAATTGAAGGTGATGAGGTTGTTATCCAGGTATTTGAAGGAACAGCAGGTATATCTACAGAAAATGCATCTGTTAAATTTACAGGTAAGCCACTTGAAATTCCTCTTTCTAAAGAAATTCTTGGAAGATCCTTTAATGGGGTAGGGGAACCTATAGATGGTGCTTATCAAATTGTTTCAAACTTAAGGGCTAATACAAACGGGAGACCTATTAACCCTGTAGCACGTAAATATCCAAAGAACTTTATTCAAACAGGGATTTCTTCTATAGATTGCCTTATGACACTTATTCGTGGGCAAAAGCTTCCGATTTTTTCTGGTAATGGTATTGCTCATAATGAGCTTGCTGTACAGATCGTTAAGCAGGCTAAAATTGAAGGGGCTAACAGTGACAACTTTGCCGTAGTCTTTGGGGCAATGGGGGTACGCCATGATGATGCCAGCTACTTTATACGTAGCTTTGAGTCAGCTGGTGTACTTGACCACGTTGTTATGTACCTAAATATGGCAGATGACCCTATTGTAGAGAGAATTTCTACACCAAGATGCGCCCTTACAGCAGCAGAGTATTTAGCTTTTGAGCACAATATGCACGTACTGGTTATTTTAACGGATATGACAAGTTACGCTGAGGCCTTACGTGAAATTTCCTCAACTCGTGAGGAAGTACCATCACGTAAAGGTTATCCAGGTTACCTCTATAGTGACTTATCCACTATTTATGAACGTGCTGGTATGTTAGAGGATAGAGAAGGTTCTATTACCCTAATCCCAATTCTAACTATGCCAAATGATGATATTACACATCCAATACCTGACCTTACAGGTTTCATTACAGAAGGCCAGATTGTACTAAGCCGTGAATTAAATCAAAAAAATATTTATCCGCCTATTGCCATTCTCCCATCTCTTTCACGTCTTATGAAAGATGGTATAGGAGAGGAGTATACAAGAGAAGATCATGCAGACCTTTCTAACCAGATTTTTTCTGCTTACTCTAAGGTACAGGATATCCGTGCTTTATCACAGATTATTGGTGAAGATGACTTAAGTGATGTAGATAAATTATATTTACAATTTGGACGTGAATTTGAAGAACGTTTTATCTCACAAAAACCTACAGAGAACCGCTCTATAGAAGAAACACTGGATTTAGGTTGGAAAATCCTTTCTATTTTACCAGCTAATGAACTGGACCGTATGCCACCAGAAATGATTAAGAAATACTATAAAGCGCATAAGGAGTAAACTTTATGTCTGTATTAGTAGCACCTACCAAGTCCAATTTAATGAAGGCAAAGTCTTCACTTGACTTATCACAAAAAGGGTATGAACTTCTGGATAAAAAACGTAATGTACTGATTCGTGAGATGATGGTTCTTGTAGAGAAGGCCAAAAGCATTCAGGCAGAAATCTATGATATTATTGAAGATGCCTATAGAGCACTTCAAACGGTTAATATCACAATGGGGATTACACAGGTAGAAGACGTGGCAAGAGGAATTCCTAAGGATGAGAACTTTGATATCCTTCTTAAAAGTGTTATGGGTGTCGATATTCCTATGGTAAAGTACGAAGAGCAGTCTGTTTTTCCAACTTACGGTTTTCACAATACGAATCCTGCCTTAGACCTAGCTGCAGAGCAGTTTAGAAAAGTACGTTATAAAGTGTATGAACTTGCTGAAATTGAAAATTCAATTTTTAAATTAGCAAAAGAAATAGAAAAGACACAAAAACGTACCAATGCACTTGGACATATTCAAATTCCAAAGTATAAAGAGCAGGTCAAATATATTGAAGAAGTTCTAGAAGAGAAAGAGCGTGAAGATTTCTTTAGACTTAAGAAAATAAAGAAATAAGGGAATAAAGGAACTTTATATAGGTACTTGCAAAAACCTGCGAAAATGATATAATAAAAATAACTTAAGAAACAAACTCCTGTAATGTTCGATACCCTGTTATTTTGAACCTACAATTTACGTTCGGGAGACGAAAATTACTCTATTGAGCTAATGTTAGGCCGCAAGCTAATTCCCTTTGGGCAGCGGAAAACAGGACTTAAATAGATAGTCACCCACCTAGCTTAGCTAGGGCGTCAAAATCTCAGGAACGGCATTTTGGGACAATGTTGAATGTTAGGCACTAGCTTATGGCTAGTGCTTTTTTTATTTGTGCAATTTTAATTTCTGTATTTATTGAATTTATTTAAGAAATATGTTAAGTTTCTAATAAAGTAAGATTACTTTTAAAATTTACTACGAATTAGGAGCAGGCAAATGGGACACATTATACAGT
>JAHLFD010000071.1:0-6810 GCA_018883975.1 Candidatus Niameybacter stercoravium | reverse complement strand
ACATTGGCACCATCATAAGTTCCAAAGGTTGGGGCACCGTTAAGCATAAGCTTCATATTCCCCGTTCCTGATGCTTCTTTACCAGCTGTAGAAATCTGTTTAGATAAATCTGCTGCTGGCACTAATTTCTGTGCGTAAGATACGTTGTAGTTAGAAACAAATACTACCTTCATCTTCCTCGAAACTACCTCATCTTTATTAACGAGGTCTGCAATAGCTAAAATGAGTCTAATAATACTCTTTGCTCTATAGTAGCCAGGAAAGGCCTTTGCTCCAAAGATGAAAGTAACTTTTGGTATATCTAACTCTGGATTTTCCTTTAATCTAAAATATAAATCTAATATATAGAGCGCATTAAGATGCTGTCTCTTATATTCATGAAGACGTTTAACTTGGATATCAAAGAGAGAATCTGGATCAATTGTAATGCCTTCTTTCTCCTCAATATAATGTGCAAGCTGAACCTTCTTCTCATGCTTTATAGCCATGAGCTCTTCTAAAAAGCCTTCATCCTCTATATATTTAGTAAGCTGTTTAAGCTTTGTAAGGTCCATTACCCAGTTTTCATTTCCTAATCTACTGGTTATAAGATTAGCTAATTCTCTATTAGCTAATACAAGCCATCTTCTAGGGGTAATCCCATTAGTCTTGTTTTGGAACTTGTAAGGGTAGAGGGCATACCAATGATGAAGTTCTGTTTCCTTTAGGATTTCTGTATGCAGTTTAGCCACACCATTAATAGCAAATCCTACATAAATAGCTAAGTTTGCCATGTGCACTTTACCATCCTTAAGAATCAAGCAAGGGCTCATTTGTTCCATAGTATATCCCTTATGACTAAGCTCCTCTTGTAATCTGTCATCTATAGCCTTAATAATTTGAAGAATACGAGGGAACAGTATCTCCATGAGCTTCATATCCCATTTTTCTAGAGCTTCTTGCAAGATTGTGTGGTTCGTATAGGCAAAAGTACCTCTTGCAATGTCTAAGGCTTTATCGAACGCTTCTCCCTCTTCATCTACCAAAATCCTAATGAGCTCTGGTATAGCTAAAACAGGATGCGTATCATTAAGCTGAATAGCATGCCATTTAGCAAAATCATCAAAAACGTTACCATGATGCTTTTTAAAATCTCTTACGATATCTTTCATGGAAGCACTTACTAAGAAGTACTGCTGCCTAAGCCTTAAGAGTTTACCTTGCTCATTAGAGTCATTTGGATAGAGTACACGCGTAATATCCTCTGTACGGTTTTTCTCTTCTAAAGCTTTATCATACTCTTGATTGTTAAACAAGTTAAAGTCAAATTCACATAAAGGTTCTGCCTGCCATAATCTAAGGGTATTAATGGTCTCACCGCCATACCCTATAATAGGTATGTCATAAGGGACAGCCTTTACTGTCATATCTTGAAATTTGACTTCTACTGTATAATCTCCTTTACGGATACTCCAAGGATCGCCATATCTAAGCCATTCATCAGCTTCTTCTAACTGGCCTCCATCCTTAAAATATTGCTTAAAAAGCCCATTTCTGTATCTTAGTCCATATCCCTGTACAGGCAAATGCATGGTGGCACTAGAATCCATAAAGCACGCTGCAAGTCTACCTAAACCACCATTACCTAGTGCTGCATCTTCTTCTATTTCTTCAATCTCATTTACATTAACACCTAGCTCCTTTAAAAACTCAGCAATCTCATCATAGGCCTGCAAATTAATAAGATTGTTTCCAAGTGCTCTTCCCATTAAATATTCCGCTGATATATAGTAAGCCGCTTTGTGGGCTTTATATGCTTTTCTTGTATCATGCCACTTATCTACTATCTGACTCATGAGTGCTGTACTTAATGCGCCCCATATCTCAGGTTTCGTAGCATATTTTAAGTTCTTACCATAAGCTATTTTACTATACATTTCCATATATTCTTTGATACATTGTTTTTCTATCATGATAGGTTCCTCCCATAAAGCTTCGTCATACTATATATATGCTGAGCCAGTTCGTCCGTGAGCACACCTTCCTTCATACGCCACTTCCAGTTGCCCCCAAGTATACCTGGTTTATTCATTCTAGCTGTATCATCAAGCCCCAGTATATCTTGCATCTGAGTTACCGCAAGGTCGCTTACACTGCTCCAAGCACCCCTAATAAATCCCCAGTTATAGCCTTCTTCATGATCTAGCTTTAAATAACTACTAGCATGTTCTCCTACATCTTTTTCTACCTCTTTAAACCAGCCTTTAATCGTACTGTTATCATGAGTTCCTGTATATATAACGGAATTTTTAATACAGTTGTGCGGCAAGTAAGCATTCTCCTCATCCGAATCAAATGCAAACTGTAAGACCTTCATGCCAGGATACCCTGTCTCTTCTCTAAAATCTAGAACCTCCTGTGTTAGAAATCCTAAATCTTCAGCAATAATATCCATGTTTCCTAAAGCTGCCTTCAGGGCATTAAAGAGTTTTATCCCTGGCCCCTTTATCCATTTACCGTATCTTGCTGTATCATCTCCATAAGGAACCGCCCAGTAAGATTCAAATCCTCTAAAATGGTCAATACGAATGACATCATAAAGCTTAAGAGATGCTTCCATACGTTTAATCCACCACTTATATCCCGTACGCTCTAAATAATCCCAGTCATAGATAGGATTACCCCATAACTGACCATCCTCTGTAAAAGCATCAGGTGGGCATCCAGCTACTACTATGGGCACTCTCTTCTCATCTAGCTGAAAAATCTCTGGATAAGCCCATGCATCACTACTGTCTGCTGCAATATAAATAGGTAGGTCTCCTATAATCTTTATGCCTATCCCATTAACATATTCCTTTAATTCTTGCCATTGCTTATAAAATTCATACTGAATGAATACCCAAAAATCAATCTTCTCTTTTAGATTTGTTCTATATGCCCTTAAAGCCTCTGGATAACGCTGCTTAATCGGCTCATCCCATTCTATCCAGCTTTTATTATCCATCTCTTCTTTAAGCGCCATATATAGACTATAGTCCTCAACCCAAGCCCTGTTTTCACTTCTAAACTTTTCTATCTCATCTTTAAACTTATCTTTTCCTTTTTCATAGGCCTTCCTCAATACAGGATACTTAGTACGGAAAAGCTTCTCAAAGTCAACTCTTTCACTACTGGCTTCTTGTAGTGGTACTAAATCTTCTTCCTCTAGCAACCCTTCATCTTTTAGTATATCTAAATCAATAAAATAAGGATTACCTGCATAGGCAGAAAAGCATTGATAAGGAGAATCTCCATATCCTGTATGCCCAAGCGGCAGTATCTGCCAGTATTTCTGCCCACTTTGTTTTAAAAAGTCAGCAAATAAATATGCTGACTTTCCTAATGTTCCTATCCCATATTTCCCCGGCAAAGATGAAATATGCATCAAAATACCGCTTCCCCTTTTCATACACTCACCCCTTTGGTTTATATACAGACATACGCTCCACAAGCTTTGTTTCTAGTACACACCTTTGATTCTCGCATTTCTTTTCAATAAGCTGGACAAGTATATTAATGCTGTCATAGGCCATTTGCCTTTGTGGTTGCTTAATGGTGGTAAGTGCTGGATTATAGTACTTACCAATATCCAATCCATCAAAGCCTAGAATAGATATATCCTCCCCTATTTTATAGCCTAAATCTATGACTGCCTTACCTGCTCCAATGGCCATAATATCTGAAATAGCAAAAATTGCTGTAATATGCTTTTCCTCACTTAAAAGCTTCTTAACACTCTCATAAGCTGGTTCAAAGTCATATCCACCTAGTGTAATATAAGTCTTATTAACAGGAATATGATTCTCTTCTAGAGCCCTCATATAACCTATGGCACGCCTATTACTAACCCCTGCATCAAACTCATCCCCTAATATCATACCTATATGCTTATGTCCTTTTTGGATAAGATAGTTAGTAGCTTCATAAGCAGCTTTTTCATTGTCTATTCCCACACATGAAAATATGTTAGAACTTATTTCAATGTTACTATCTACAGAAGTCAGTACAATAGGAACGTCTAATCCTTCAAAGGATTCTTCCTTAATCCCTTCAAAGTTTCCTCCTAAGCAAATGACACCTTGCAATCTTTTTTCTTTAATAAAAGAGACAAGTACCTCTCCTTCACTGCTATATGAATCATTTTGGTCATAGTAATGATGCAAAATCATGGTATAACCTATCTGATTAATATGCGTCTCTATAATCTTAAGCATTTCGGAGAAAAAGGGGTTGAATACCCCTTTTACAAGTACTCCAATATGCTTCATATTATTACTTTTTAAAATCCTTGCACTATTGTTAGGTACATAATTATGATCTTTAATGATTTCTAGTACCTTATCTCTTGTTTCTTTTTTTACATCAGGATGATTGTTAAGTACCCGTGATACAGTACTAACGCCTACCCCGGCCAGTTTTGCTATATCTTTAATGTTCACCTTTCATCATCCTTTAACAGAACCTGCAGTCAGGCCTTTTGCAATATATTTTTGTGAAGCCATAAACATAATGACAATAGGAAGAGAAGACATAATAGCAGCTGCTGAATAAGAAGACCAATTGGTTGAAAACTTATCTTTAATAAACAGTTCCATTCCTAGTGGCAATGTCAAGGCACTTGGATCTTTAATAAGCGCTGCTGAATAAATAAATTCACTATAAGGCGCTATAAAAGAAAATAAGAAGATAACAATAAGCATATTTCTTGTAAGTGGCAAGATAATACGTGTGAAAACCTGCCATGTAGAAGCTCCATCTACCAAAGCCGCCTCTGAAAGTTCCTTAGGAATCCCATCCATAAACCCTTTTAGAAGCCATATATTATAAGCATTTCCACCACTAATAATGAGAATAAGTACCCATAATTTATCCATTCCGCCAAAGCGATACACAATGCCTAATATAGCTGGAAGTGCCATAGTTGTTGGGAAAATTTGCAGGAGCATTAAGCTCATAAGCCCATTTCTACGCCCTATAAATTTAAGCTTAGAAAAAGCATAGGCTGCTGGCACAGCAAGCGCTAGCTGGATACAAGCAACTGTGGTACATACGATGAGGGAGTTTTTCATCCACTCTAAGAAATCTGTATCCTTGATGACACTCACATAGTTATTAAAGGTGAAGTTTTCCGGGAAAACGGACTTCTGAATAAAGACTTCACCATCTGCTAAAGACGCAGATACAACTGCCACAACAGGGAACATGGTAATCGCAATAACCACCCAGATGAAAATACGTCCTACCCATGCCCCTATACGTTCCTGCTTTGTGAGATTTGATGCCTTATCAAGAAAACTTAAATCTTCTTGTGAACCTTTAAGTACAGCTTGCTTACTCATCTTAATCCACCTCCTTAAATTGACCTGATGCTCTCATTTGAATAAAGGAAATTGTTCCGATAACAAGGAATGTAATAATACTTAAAGTAGCAGCCATATCATAGCGCCCAAAGGTGGTAGATAGCTTATAAACTGTAGAAGCTAATATGTCTGTATGACCTGCAAACTGGCTACCAAGTCTTGCTGGACCACCCTTTGTAATAAGATAAGCTGAACCAAAATTATTAAAGTTAAATGCAAAAGAAGAAATAAGCAGTGGATAAGCTGTTTGCGCAATAGATGGTAAAGTAATCTTAATAAATTGCATGAACTTATTTGCCCCATCTACCTGAGCAGCTTCAAAATAATCATCTGGAATAGCACTAATAGCACCCATGCATACATTCATCATATAAGGGAATCCAAGCCAAATATTTGCAATTAAAATACCTACCCTAGCCCAGAAAGGATCCAGTAGCCATTGAATAGGCTCCTGAATAATATGCATCGTCATTAAAATAGAATTGATGGCACCATAGTTTGAGTTAAACAAACCTTGCCAAGAAAGAATAGCAACTGTAACAGGAAGAGCCCATGGTAATATAAGAATACCCTTATAAAACCCTGCCTCTTTTATATTTTTATTACTTAATATAATAGCTAATACAAGCCCTACTAAAAAACACCCTGCTGTAGATACAACTGCAAATACAACAGTCCATCCAAACACTGGGAAAAATACATCTTTAAAAGGTCCATTAATAGCATCTATAAAGTTCTGAAACCCAACAAAATTATATTCACCCTGTGAATAGATTGTATAATCTGTAAAAGCAATATAAATGGTATATAAAATAGGCAACAACGTCAAAATCCCAATAGAAATCAGCGCTGGTGCTAAATATTTATACCCCGTAAGACTCTTCCTAAACGTTAACCCAGACTTACTCGCCTTTCCTCTTGCCATACTCTTCCCCCTCTTCCTTATAAACCTTTACTTATAACACCTTATACTTTGCTTTAAGCTACTGACCTTTACCCCGCCTTATTCTGCGCTACCTTCAAGTAGTAGCTTACGCCTTCCTTTATGTGCACTTTATGTAACACTTTAGGTAATCTTTGACCTTTAATCTTAACCTTTACTTCCTTTGTTTTAACACACCCTAGAAGGTCCGCCTCCCCCTAAAGTGTGAGTTTAACCCTATAGCCTCTTTCTTCCTATCCACTCTTTTTTGTCTTTTCCGTATAGGTCCATGTGTGAGGCAAGGCGTAGCTCTGTAATACACCTTCGTAGTTTTTAGTTAGAACTTTCGTCCTTCTCTTTCTATAGGGTCCTGGGTGGTTGCAGATACTGTGGGCAGAATATACCTCTGGAATCTTTGATTAGAATTTCAGGAGTAAGCTAAAGAGATGCTCTTAGCTTCACTGTTTGAGCGAAGCGAGTTTGAAGCGTTATCTCATTAGCTTACGA
>JAHLFD010000010.1:0-30249 GCA_018883975.1 Candidatus Niameybacter stercoravium | reverse complement strand
AGTTCAGCTGGATAGAGCGTCTGACTTCGGATCAGAATGTCGTGGGTTCGAATCCTACCGCGTGTGTCTAATAAAAAGAGTTTTATCTTGATAGTTTTCTACAAAGCAGCTGGATATACCTAAATTGGAGGAGACATTGTAAAATATCCTATCTCCAAAGACTTTTATGGAGTAGTTTAAGTTGAGGAGTGATGTTAGATTTTTTCAAGGCATACATATAGGAATGGCTAACATAGAAGCAGCTTTATTAATCGTACCAATCCATATATAATCAGAAGTGCAAGCTAATATTTTAAATGAGTAAAGTGGGGGAAAGGTATGAAACAGAAGCAATTGAATAGAAATAGGTTGTTGTATATGGTGTTAGTTGTAGTAACAATGTTACTGGGGATTTTATCAAGAAAAGTAGAGGGGTTATCAATATTAATAGGGGCCTATGCAGGAGATACCTTATGGGCAATGATGGTTTTCTTAGGGTTAGCGTTTCTATTTAAACGAAAGTCTACAGTATGGATAGCATTAGGTGCACTTATTTTCTCTTTTGGCATTGAAGTAAGTCAGTTATATCATGCTCCCTGGATTGATGCAATAAGAGCTACTACATTAGGGGGATTAATACTGGGTTATGGATTCTTATGGAGTGATTTAGCATGCTATACAGTAGGTGTTATTTTAGGGAGTTTATTAGACTGTGGCGTAGGTATGATTGGAAGCAAAAAATAGAAAGTATAAAATTTTTATAAAAAAATTGAAGAAAAATGCCTACATAAGACTATATAGTATATGTAAGCAGTAAAACATATCCTAGGTCGTTTGAATGCTTACAATAATGCAAGAGGTAGATAGAGATTTAGTCCCCCTTCTAGATTCAAGTCTACCATCTTGCAAAACCTTGGAGCTTTACAGTGGCAGTAATGCTCTAAAGGTGTAATACCCAAAAGCAAAGTGCTTATAAGAGTTCATAAAGATGCTCCTAATAAAGAAGCTACGGTCTATCTTGCAGTAGGGGTATATGTTCTACGTGCTACCTCCTCGCCTTGACGTGATACATGCAGTGGCATCCCTTTCACCAATAGGGACGGACAAGACCCACCTAGTGCCTATACGCTACATATAGAGAAACCTTTCACTTCTTAACAGGTGAGATCTAATGAGCTTAAAAAGCCAAGCTTATTTTGTCACCATAAAAGCTCAGTAAATACAGTTATTTTAAGGGGGAACTGTATTTGCTGAGCTTTTTGTGCTTAAAAAACGAGATTAATAACTTGCTCTATATCTATAGTATCAGAAGGTAAAATCAAGAAGTAGAAAAGCTTAATACCTTTTAAAAGAAAATATTTTTACCCCTATAAAAACGTAATTTCAAGTAATAATTTACAAAACTTTCTATGGGGAAATATGTCTTCTTTTATCATAAGTATGATATAATAAAAAAGCTATTAATAAATAGTAATAGTACAAGGACTTAGTGAGTTTAGCAGAGCGAAAAAGGAAGGATTTAGACTATGAGTACATATGGTTATTCAAGAAGAGTACACAAGAGAAATAATGGTAAAAAAGTAGCTGCTATAATATTTGGAGTAGCTGTAATAGCTTTCGGTATTGTAGGCGGAAAGACCTACTTTATGAATAAAAAAGTTAATGATACTAAAGAAGCTTTAACCCGTATCGAAGAAGAGACAATCAAATTACAAGAAGAGATAGAAGCACTAGGCGGCCAAATTGAAGGGCTAGAGAAAGAGTCAGAGAAGTTAGAATCAGTCTTATGGCGTTTCGAGCCGATTGTAATTCCAGATAGTATGAAATAATAAATGTGATGAGAAAGATTAGGTGAGAGAGAAATGGCAAGAAAAAATAATGGGATAGGGATTGTGATCTTGTTTGTAGTATTATCTATTGGCCTCTTAGGTAGTACAGGATGGTTAATGACAAAAGGTAAGGGGCAAAAAGAAGTTCTGAAAGGCGTACAGGAAGAGCTTCAAACTGCAGAGGCTGCTAAAGCTAATTTAGAGCTTCAATTACAAGAACTTAATACTAAAAATGATCAACTAGCAAAACAGATTGAAGAACTTAATCTAGAAATTAAAGATTTAGAAGCAAGTGGCATGAACCTTGCAGATTTACTTGTTGAAGAAGAAAATAAAAAAATAGCCTATTTAACATTTGATGATGGTCCAAGTGCTAATACAGTTAAAATCTTAGACTTCTTAAAGGCTAATAATATTAAAGCGACATTCTTTGTATTAGAGAAGCAAGGATATGATGATTTATATAAACGTATTGTAGATGAAGGTCATGCTATTGCTATTCACTCTAGTACACATGACTATGCAGAGATTTATAAAAACGTGGATGCTTTTATGGCAGATGTAAAAAGTTTATCTGACCATATTAAAGACTTAACTGGGGTAGAAACTAAAATTTTACGTTTCCCAGGCGGATCTAACAACCGTGTAAGTCATCGTTATGGCGGTAGTGATATTATGACAAAAATTATCCCTACTGTAGAAGAAGCGGGCTATGTATACTATGATTGGAACGTAGATTCTCAAGATGCTGCTAAAGGTTTACAAGATACTAACGTTATCGTAGACTCAGTACTTAGCCAAGCTAAACACAACAATAATGCAGTAATCTTAATGCATGATGCTGCAGCAAAAACAACTACTGTAGAAGCACTTCCTGCCATTGTAGAAGGACTTAAAGAACAAGGCTTCGTATTTGATGCTTTAACAACTGACTCAGAACCTGTTAAATTTAAATAAAAAATCGCCCTTAAATGAGGGCGATTTTTTGATTCCGTTATTTATAATGTAAATGTATAGAATGCATAAAATGCATAGGGTATAAATTATAATATAGATTTATGATGAGTGCAAGGGCGTTTTTTGCTTACCAATAAAGAACAGGGCGACCACATCAGCTCCGCAGTGTGAACCGATTACAGGGCCTATATTATTAATCATAACAGGAGATAAATCTAACTTTTCCTGAAGAAGCTGTGCTACATAGTTAGCATCTTGGATACAGTCAGAATGAGATATCATAATAGGTTGTGGATTAAGTGTAATAAGAGATTCTAAATGGGTAACAAGGGCATGGAGGGCTTTTTTTCGACCATGAGCTTTTTGGTAAGGAATAAGCTTTCCTTCATTATTAACATAGAGTACGGGTTTAATTTGAAGTAATGAGCCTACAAAAGCAGAGGTATGGCTAATGCGGCCACCTCGTTCTAGATGATGTAAATCATTCACTGTAAAGAGGTGACACAGATAGTCACGTGTCTCTTCTATATAAGTACGAATAGCATCTATAGACTGACCTTGTGCACGTAAGAGGCAGGCATGATATACAAGTAGTCCCATACCACTTGAAGCAGCACGTGTGTCTACTATTTGGATTTGGGCGTCAGGGTATGCTTCTAGAACCTCTTCACGTGCTGCGAGTGCACTATTATAGGTGCCGCTTAGACCAGAGGAAAAGGCTATATAGAGTACAGGTGTATTAGATTTGGCCCATTCTATAAATTGTTTTTTAAAGGTGTAGGTATTAACTTGTGATGTAGTAGGCATAGCTCCATTTCGGATGGCATTATAAAAGGCTTCAGAAGTATAGGTTTGTCCAAGGTCGTCAAGATGCTCTTGGCCTCCTAAGTTAAAAATAAGAGAGAATACATAAAGATGTTCTTGCTCAATATACCCTAAAGGTAGGTCGCAACTAGAATCAACAGCAATAATAAAAGACATAGCAAGACTCCTTTCGTTTCGATTTTAAAATTATTATACTATATTTTTGGATTATTTAGATTAAAAGATTACTTATAAAGGTTATGAATAAATTTAATAAATTTGTCTAAACTAAGATTGCTAGAAGAATAAGAAGGAGTGTGTTGTTATGAGGCAGTTTGAATGTGAGAATTGTGGGTATGACATGACAGGCATTGAACACCTTACCAATACTATGAACTCTACCTTCTATCCAGGTGTAGATAATACTTTTATGGATGTAGTAGGGCTTTATAATAGTCAGTTGAATAATTCAGTAAGATGTCCTAACTGCGGACAGGTGGGCAGATGGGTAAAACATTAATAGATAGTAGAAGAGCTACCTTTATTTTCTAGGTAGTTCTTTTTTATGACTTATGCTATAGTAAGTATGAAATATAGAAAAATTTCATACAATGTATCAAGCTATTTACTTGCACTTGTAAGATGTGCTCATGTATAATGAAATAATAACTTATGGAGAGGAGGCTGGTTATGGAATCTCCACTAAAAGCAATAGGGTTTACCCAAATAAATGAGCAAGAAATGATGGAAGACATTTTAGAGGAACTTTTAAGTAATCCTACAAAACAAGAAGCTATTCAGCTTAGCGCTAAACAGATATTAGCAGAGTACATGAAAGAGATAGCAGAAAATACATATGTTATGGCGCGTGTTTGCGTTAACAAATCTTCAAAGGAACCTAAGATTCAAGTGTTTAGCTGTGATGCTTATGTTGAAGCAAACACGGCTCTTGATGTAGAGGATGTAGAGGTAGAGGGATTTGATGATGTAGACGGCGGAGACCAAAGCTATTATGTAGTTTGTGAAGAGCAAGAGACAGCTATGCAGATTGTTTTCTGGCTTCAAAATGTAGTGGAATATTTAGAGGCACGCAAGAAAAATTTAACATGTTCACAGGTTAATATAGTAGGTATTGCTTCAGAAGGTACAATTGTATTGCCAATAGAAAAAGATGAAGAAGAAGAGCAGATTGAAAAGGAAGAACGTGAGAAACTGCGTCTTATTCTTCAACAGATGAAAAATGGTGATGAAGAAGCTAAGGAAATTCTTGAAAAAGAAGAGAAGGAGTTAGATGACCAGCTTAAAGAACGGTTAAGAGAAGAAGACTTTTTAAGTGTAATGAGCGGTTATTTTATTCCAGAGACAATAGATGAAGCAACTTATGCAGTGCTTGGTGAAATCTTAGAGATTAAAGAACGTATAAATAGTCAAACAGATGAGAAGATGTATATCTTTTCACTAGATGTAAATGATCTTAACTTAGAAGTTGTTATTAGCCAGAGAGAACTTATAGGCATGCCAAGTGTAGGTATGCGTTTTATGGGTACTTGCTGGATACAAGGTAAAGTGATTATGAGTTAAGAATGGGAGCTGCCTTTTGGCAGCTTTTTTATATGAAATATAATTAAACTTAAGTTTAATTAACCTACTTGACGAATGAGCAGTAAAGGCGTAATATAAAAGAGATTATACGTTTCCGTAGCTCAGTAGGATAGAGCGACCGCCTCCTAAGCGGTAGGCCGCTGGTTCGATTCCAGTCGGGAACGTTCTATATCATAAGAAAAACTGGATGAAAACTGGCTAAAGCTGGTTATCATCCAGTTTTTTGCTATATGGATAAAGATATAAGAGATTTTCTTTGGTATCATAAGGTTATTAAAAAATTTACATAGTGAATAAAATTGTAAAAATCATCCGATACTCCTTAACAAGAGGTGAGAAAGATGGATAAATTTATAAGAGTTATTTTATTTACTATAGCATTAGGCATGTATTTTTTATTTATATTAAAATCTGACAACATTGTTATAGCAGTGACTAAAATTATAATAGTAGCTTTATTGTTATTAGGTATGGAAGCCATTAGAAGAGATAGAGAAAAAGTGTTTTTAATTCACTCTGATATAACTAGGCTGAAGAATATGAAGAACGGTGAGTTTATGGAGTATGTGGCACAGCTTTATAAGAAATTAGGTTACTATATAGACCCTATTAAGAAGGAGAAGGATTTAGGGTGTGATTTAATTGCAAGGAAAAATCGTGATGTCATCTGTATTAAGTGTATAAGTGAAGAAGCAGAGATTGATTTAGAGCCACTCCAAGCAGCCTATGGTAGTCAGAATTTATACAGGGCCAACAAGAGTTTGGTGATTACACCAAATGGCTACACAGATAAGGCTAAGCAATTTGCTAGAGCTAATCATATGATATTAGTAGATCAAATGGAACTGATTAAATTAATTACCAAAGCTATAGGAAATAAGGATAGTGAAATATCTTCACCCAATACGCAGGAAGCGTAACTAGAATGTAATACTAGATGGAGTAGATTTGTGATAGTATAGTCTTATACTTAAGTTTAAGGGGGATTTAGTATGCAATTAGAAACAAGCAAAGAACAAGCATATGATATGCAACTTTCTGCAAAGAAGCCTAAAATTAAAATAGGTACCATGATTATAGGTATTATGCTTATTGCTATTCCTATTTTAATTACCTTATTTATGACTATGCCAGAGCTTTGGCAAGCTATAATGAATGCAAAAGGTGAGATTATAAAAGGAGCAGTAATTGGTTTAAGTACTTTACCTGTACTTTTATTTGTTGTTATCAAGGGTGGAAGTGCTTGGTACAAAAAATGGTGGGCATGGGTTGCTTGCGGTATTACTGTAATAGCAGTTGTAGCTATTAGCTTAGTAGGAACTACTAGCATGGGACCTACTAATGATATGGGCAGGATGGAAATGCAGATGGGTAAAGGAATGTGAAAGGTTAGCATCAGGAATAAAAAGGAGGTGGGACAAAACAACATTGGTTTTGTCCCACCTCTTTTTATATATTTAATTTTGAAGGGCTGTAGTAGGTTTTGCTTTAAGCTTGAAAGTCTTCGTGTCAATGACAGAATCAGGGGTTGATGGACGAAGTTTTTTAAATTCTATAGTATAGGTACCATCTTTCGTAGCTTTAATCACCCAAGAGCGTTCACCAGGAGAGTCGGCAAGTTCAGGCTTATTAGGTACGAAGTGATCACTAATAACTTGGAGGCCTTCAGGGAAGGTAACTTGCCATACATATCCTGTAGAAGGATTTTCGTCTAAACGTATAATAAGTTGTTGACCTGTATAGTAAGTATTGGAACCTTCAAATAGAGGAAGGATGGTTTGTTGAGGAGGCTTTTCTATTTCTTCTGGTTTAGGTGTTTCGGCTTCGTTAGGAGGAGGTGTTGTAGGTTCTTCTATAGGTGTCAGGATAAATTCATTGCCTTGTAAAGAGACATGTAGATTAAAGGCTTTACTCCAAAATTCAGCAGGTGCATAAAGGACATTGTCAATGAGTTTTGGTGCCTTTGAAAGAGTTACTGGAACTTGATTAACAAGGACTTCAGTATTATTAACAGAAAGAGAAACAGTTAAATCCGCACTTTCTAAAACTGTAGATTTAGTAGCTGGGTCCCAAGAGAGTTTGTGACCTAATAAATCGTTAAGCATTCTAACAGGGAAGAAAGCGTTATCCTCATATGTAGCGGCAGGTATTACCTGTGTGTTGTTTATATTAGTAGGGAGTTCAGAGGCATATATCAAACTGTTGCAACTTATAAGGGTGAGTAATATAGGAAATATAAGCTTAGACCTTTTCATAAAATACACTCCTTAAAATAATGATATTTAATTTAAGTATATCATTTTAAGGAGTGTAAAGGTACAAATTTCACATTAAGTTGTGATTAATTATTCCTTACATGTTGTTTACTTTTTACTTTAGTTCGGAACAAAAGTGTCCTAAGGGCTGCCCAGTCAAATGGAATAAGGGGATAGAGATAGGATTCACCACTAAAGGACTTAGTACGTGCAATGAAAATAATGTCTATAATAAGGGCGATGACAAAGCCCCATATATTGAATAATCCTGCTCCTATTAGAAGTAACATACGCATAAATTTGATAGCATATGAAAGTTCAATACTGGGTTGAGTAAAGCTAGAAAGTGCAACAATAGACATGTAAAAGATGGTATGTGGAATAAGCCATCCAGTCTTAACTGCATATTCACCTAAGATAAGCCCACCAATGACAGATAGGGATGTCCCAAGAGAGCTTGGAGTATTTAAGGAAGCAATCTTTAGGCCATCCACAGCAATTTCAAGTGCCAAAAACTGAATGAAGAGGGCTACATTTAATGGGTCATCAGGCAATAAGAAACTCAAAGATGAGGGGATATACTGATCATTCTTGACAATAAGGACATATGCAGGGGTTAAAAAGAGATTAAAGATCAGTATGGCATAGCGTATAAAACGTAAATAATTTCCTGTCAGTACGGGTACATAATAGTCATCTACATCCTGAGTAAAGTCAAAAATGCCTGTTGGAACAATAATAGCAGTAGGAGAGTTATCAACTAAGATAACTATTTTGCCTTCAGATACTTGTGCTGCAGCTACATCAGGGCGTTCTGTATAGCGTGCTTTAGGAAATGGATTAATCCAGGAATCTGAATGCACAGCTTCAACTAAAGTTTGGTCGCCCATAGTAAGGGAGTTAATTTGTAAGTCATTAAGAAGCTGTTTTACCTTTTTCAATGCCTTTTTATTCACTTTATTACTAATATAGCCAATAGCTACATCAGTATGAGACAAAGAACCAATTTGCAGCATCTCAAATACAAGATGTGGGTCACGTACACGTCGTCTGATAAGTGCTGTATTAAAGACAATGGTCTCCACGAAACCATCACGAGCACCACGAATAGTTTTTTCTTTTTCTGGTTCGCTAATACCACGGGTAGGGTAAGTACGAAGGTCTATAACTGCCGCAGAGGGAGATCCATCAAAAAAGAGGATGGTCTGACCAGCTAGAAGAGCTGTAACCAGTTTATCTAAATCAGTTTCTGTAGCGACCTCTATAGAACTGATAGCATATTCAATAAGCTCTTCGGCAGTATGGATTTGATCTAGAGTTTCTTTAGGAAGAGCGAATATATCTCTACGGACATACTCAAGGTTAGTATCCTTTGCAAAACCATCTAAGAAATAGAGGTGAAAAGTACGTCCGTGGATTTTAAGTGTTTTTTCAAGAATATCAAAGCTTTTACCTATAGGTAAGATAGCTTTTAGAGCATGTATGTTATCTTGTAGATTAGATGTAAGCTTCATGTTAATCACCTGTTTCTGGAAATATTGCACTTAGTGTGTGCAGGTCTATACAAAATATACATTTTTCAATAGAATAGAGGGGTGATTGGAATGGAGAATTGACTAGGAAGCTGAGGGGGAGAGGCCACTAGTTTAGGGAAAAGGTCAATGTTTTATGGGACATAAGAGGGGTGAAAACTACAGATGAAAAGAATGAGATTATTAAATTTAATACCACTGATTACGACAATGCCAGCTGTTATTATTGGAGTAATAGCCATGCTTTATAATGAAATTTCAGCTGTTATATGGATACAAAACATGGTTTTTTTAATCGTACTAGGGTTAATATCATCTTTTATACTTTTGCATAGGTTCAATATAGAAGATAACAAGTTTAATAGCTTATACATAATCATACCCTTACTGCTTTTAATTTTAACTTTTATATACCCAGGACTTGATGGTGTTCATAGATGGATAGCGATTGGACCAGTCAGAATTAATATTTCTATGGTAGTATTACCAATAATTATGGTAGTGTTATGGGAATTATTAAAGGCTAGGGGGTTGTGGGTAGCGGCTACTTTAGTGTTGATAATATGTATATTACTTTTTATTCAACCTGACGCGTCACAACTTACTAGTTTTGCAGTACCTATGATGATTATGCTGTGTAGTAAAACAAACAAAAATATTTTTCGGTTAATGATTACGGGAGTAGGTTTGGTATTCATAGTAGTATCTTGGCTTTTTTTAGATTCACTGCCTCCTGTAAGCTATGTTGAAGGAATAGTTGGCCTAGTAGCTAGTATGGGATACATATGGCTAATTTTAGGGGTTCTTGCCCTTGTCATATTACCTATACCCTTTCTACTGTTTCCACCGAGAAACTTTAGATTAGTGTCAGTATGTATTGGTTTGTATTATAGCTTTGTTTTATTGTCTACTTTAATTGGGAATTTTCCAGTTCCTTTAATGGGATATGGAATTTCTCCTATATTAGGTTATTTTATATCTATAACTTGGTATACAAAGGCAAAGATTGGTCCATAGATTTAAGAAAGGCGGTATAAGTGTGGAAGAGGAACTTTTATTAGAAGAACATAAGAAATATATGGAGATGGCTTTAGAAGAGGCAAGAAAGGCTTATGAGCTGGATGAGACGCCGATAGGAGCTATTATTGTGCATAATGGAGAAGTTATTGCAAAGGCATGTAATAGGAGAAACACGGATAAGAACAGCTTGGCTCATGCGGAGGTTATGGCAATTGATGAGGCTTGCAAGCATATAGGAGATTGGAGATTAGAGGAGTGTACGATTTATATTACCCTTGAGCCTTGTCCAATGTGTGCAGGAGCTATTGTGCAGGCCAGAATTCCGAAGGTAGTGTATGGCGCAAGTAGTCCTAAGGCTGGGTTTGGCGGCTCAGTTATTAATATTTTAGAGATGGGTTCTCTTAATCATAGATGTGATGTTGTAAGAGGTGTATGTGAAGAGGAAAGTGCTGCGCTTCTTAAAGAGTATTTTAAGAAAATGCGACAAAAAAAGTAATTGGAGAGTAGTCTGAAAAATGGTATAATGTAGGAAAGAGTTTTCATAAAAGAAATGGGGGAATTACAAATGAACGTAACAGCAAAACATAAAAAAGCTAGAATTTTTAGAGACTTCCTTATTGAAACAAATGGTATCAACATGTTTAAGGAAGAAGAAAAAGAAAATGCAATTCTTTTTAGAAGTCTATACCCTGTTAGAGAAGATGATAAAAAGCAATTTATGCTCATTATAGATGATACAGTTTATGTAACAATGCAAGCACTTATTGTGCCAGAAGTACCAGAAGAAAAAAGAGATGAAATGCTTAAATTAATTAATACTATTCATCTTGAGTACCCAACTGTAAAATATGTCCTTACACCAACTGGACAAGTTATGACTTCTATGGTATTCCATGCGCATGAGAAGAACTTTGACCCAGCGTCTACACTTAGATGTATCTTAGAATTATTTAAAGTGATTACAAACAATCATTATGATCGTTTCTTAAAAGTTATTGGTTAAGCGGGCATTGACAGAGTGAACTAAAGTGGTTATACTAATAACGTGACATTTTCATATGTCAACCAATTTCCGTGCTAGCCGGGGAGGTAGCGGAGCCCTGTACCTGCAATCCGCTGTAGCAGGGGTGATGCTCTAGCCGAGGCAGTATCTTGTAGGGTCTGCCCCTAGCAAGTGATGTTGATGATTAGGTCTTACGCAATAGGCACTCGTGAACCGTGTCAGGTCCGGAAGGAAGCAGCACTAAGCGAGCCCGCTCTATGTGCCGTGAGAGTGCCTAGTCGGAGTTAACTACTAGGGTAACGCTTATGGGCTACTGTCGAAGCTGAGTGCACGGATTTAATAAAGTATATAAACATAATGAGATAGGCCCCTGATAGATTTTTTAATCTTTCAGGGGCCATTTGTTTAAAATTTGACTACTTGTCAACAATAACAGTGAAAGTCTTGGTTGAGATAATACGTCTGCCACAGCAACGTTTACGAAGTTTACAGGTAATGACATATTCTCCTGGAGTAGATGGAGTAAGAAGCCATACACGTAAACGAGTAGAAGCGTAAGGTGTAGAGCTGCTTTTAAGAGTTTTAAAAGAAAGTGGAAGAGAGCACTTTGTTCATTTATAACAGATCCTTTCATGTAAAGTAGGGTTTAAAAACTTTATATAGTAGTATATACAAGCAGTGAATAATTGGACACAAAATAATAATAGAAAGAGGAGACCAAATGAAACCTTTATTTATACAATATCCAAAATGTACAACATGTAAGAAAGCACTTAATTATATTAAAGAAAAAGGCATAGAGTTTGATGATAGACATATTGTAGAAAATGCACCTACGCAAGAAGAACTTAAAATGTGGATTGAAAAGAGCGGATTAGAGTTTAAAAAATTCTTTAATACATCAGGTAAACTCTACAAAGAAATGGAACTTAAAGATAAAGTAAAAAATATGACTTTAGAAGAAGCTACAGCATTACTTGCTACAAATGGTATGCTTGTTAAAAGACCACTTCTTATTACAGATGATGCTGTAGTAGTTGGTTTTAAAGCTGAGGCTTATGACGAAGTGCTGTAAGAAAGCTTGTTTTGTGGTATAATACAAGGAGAAATCATACCAAGAATGAGGAAGGAATGAGCCATGAGTTATTTAGCGCTATATCGAAAATATAGGCCAAGAACCTTTGATGAAGTTGTAGGCCAAGAGCATATTGTCAGAACGCTTCAAAACCAAATTAAAACAGAGCGCATTTCTCATGCTTACCTTTTTACAGGAAGTAGAGGAACAGGGAAAACAACTATTGCCAAGATTTTTGCACGTGCTGTTAACTGTATGAATCCGGCAAATGGTTCGGCTTGTATGGAGTGTGAAGCTTGTAAGCAAATTGAAGATGGTGGCAGTATTAACATTATTGAGCTAGATGCAGCATCTCACAACGGGGTAGATAATATCCGTGAGATTAATGAAGAAGTTAAATATAGCCCGGCAGTAGGTAAGTATAAAGTGTATATCATTGATGAAGTGCATATGCTTTCTACAGGTGCCTTTAATGCCCTTTTAAAAACATTAGAAGAACCACCTGCTCATGTCATCTTTATTTTAGCAACTACGGATCCGCAGAAAATTCCTGTTACTATTCTTTCAAGATGCCAGCGTTTTGACTTTAAGCGTATTCCTGCTAGTCAGATTAGTCATACACTCCATGAGTATATGAATGAAGAGCATATTGATATAGAAGATGAAGCTTTAGATTATATTGCACGTCTAGCAGATGGTGGGATGCGAGATGCTTTAAGTATTTTAGAGCAGTGTATTTCTTTCTACTTTGATGAGCATATTACAGTAGATAAAGTGCTTTATTTAGTAGGTGCAGTCGATACACATTATTTATTTGATATGATTGATGCACTTATAGCGTATAATAGTACGAAGGCGCTTGAAGTATGTGATCAGGTTAATATACAGGGTCGCAGTATCAGACAATTTGCAGTAGATCTACTCGTACATGTACGTAATTTGTTAGTCGTAAAGACTACACAGGGTCAGGCGAGTGTGTTAGACTATAGCAAGGAATATATCGCCAAGTTAGAAGAGCAAGCAAGTCGCACTGAGGTAGGTACTTTAATGCACTATATTAAAGTATTTTCTGAACTAGACAGTGAGATTAAAGTAGCTTCTAACCAACGTATTCTACTAGAAGTTACAGTGCTTAAACTAAGTGAAGCTGTAACAGACGCGGCGAGTAGTGGTATTGAAGATAAACTTCTAGCACTTCAAGCTAAACTTGAAAAGTTAGAAGCAAGAGAACCTATGCAGGTAGTAAGAGAAGTAAGTGCTAAAGAGCCTGAGAAGGAAATTGTACCAACTAGACTTCCAGAAGCTGTTCCGGAAGATATTAAAGAACTTGTAGGAAAATGGGATACCATTAAAAATCAGTTAGGTACAGCAGCAAAGCTTGTGTTTAAGTCTACTTCAGCAGGTCTTATTGAAGGGGATGTATTTTACATTGTACATGGTGTTAATATGGAACCAAGCATTAACTCCCACATAGAAGAGGCAAGGGCTCTTATTAATAAAACCATGCAAAAAGAGGTTAAGGTTGTGCCAATTGCCATCAACAACTATGAGATGAAAACAAAAGAAGTTCATGGCACAAAGATGCAACAAAATGATGTAACTGATTCAATCAGTGGGACACTTAGAGATATTTATTCAAAAATAAATTATAAAATAGAAACCATCAATTAGGAGGATTAGAACAATGGCTAGACCAGGATTCGGCGGCATGCCTAACATGCAACAACTTATGAAACAAGCACAAAAAATGCAAAAACAAATGGAAGAAGCACAAGCTAAAATTGGTGAAGCAGAAGTAACTGCAACAGTAGGTGGCGGTATGGTTGAAGTTGTCGCTACAGGTAATAAAGAAATTAAATCTATTACAATCAAACCAGATGTTGTAGACCCAGATGATATTGAAACATTAGAAGACTTAGTACTTGCAGCAGTAAATGAAGCAATTCGTCAAGCTGACGAACTTAGTCAAAAAGAAATGGGCAAATTAACAGGTGGTATGCCAACAGGAGGCCTATTCTAGTGAATGGCTACTATGGCAATAAAATGATATCTCTTATTGAAGAGTTATCAAGATTACCTGGAATCGGTTCAAAATCTGCGCAAAGACTTGCTTTCCATATCATTAGCTTACCAAAAGATAAAGTAAAACATCTAGCAGATACCATTATGGATGCTAGAGAACATATTAGTTATTGTGAAAGATGTTGTACCATTACAGATGATAAGCTTTGCCCAATTTGCAAAGATGATACACGTAACCAAGAGCAAATCATGGTAGTAGAAGACTCAAGAGATATGGCTGCGTATGAACGCACTAAAGAGTTCAAAGGTCTTTACCACATACTTCATGGAGCTATTTCACCAATGATGGGAGTAGGTCCAAGTGATATTAAGATTAAAGAATTACTTGAACGTATTCAAAAAGAAAATATCAAAGAAGTTATTGTAGCTACTAACCCTAACATTGAAGGGGAAGCAACTGCTATGTATATTAGTAAGCTCCTTAAACCTCTTGGCATTAAAACAACACGTATTGCACATGGTGTACCAGTAGGTGGGGACTTAGAATATGTGGATGAAATCACACTATCAAGAGCACTTCAAGGTAGACGTGAAATGTAAAAAAGACTTATAGGATATTTCTAGAAATAGGAATATCCTTTTTTTACATTAAAGGAAAGGCCTACGTTCCTAGAATGTAAAGAGGTGCAGGGGAAGTATTCCACTTTCTCGTAATTATAGTACATTAAGATAAATAGATTCAGGGGAGATTAGGGCAATATGAAGAGAATATATATTGTTTTGCAGTTTTTAATAAGCATATATTGTGCGCAATCGCTGTATGACTGGTATAGGAAAGATATGGGGCAATTAATAGGTCTAATTTGTATTCACCTTATTCTATACCTTATGAGTGTGATAATGACTAAGATATCCTATAAGCAATGGTTTCTTATAGCTGATATGGTTTATATAGCTATTGCTCTTATGGGGGGATGTAATTATGATCTTTTAATGATTCTCGTCCTTGTCGCAGTAGAGTTTCTAACTTTAGATATAGGCTATATTAAGAAGCTCATTGTAATAGGTGGAACCCTATGGGTGGGTAGTGTATTTTGGGATTTAGTAACGGACAATTGGCTCATATATAGTATTCTAATTGTATTAACTTTATTTATCTATTTTAATGAGGATAGGATAAGGCAACTTCAAGGCACAAAAGATACTTTAATGGATCAGGTCAGTCATCTGTATAAATCACTTGAAGTACTTAAGAGGGAGAAAAGTCAGACAGCCTATATTACACAAATTAGTGAGAGAAATAAGCTAGCGCAGGCACTTCATGATAAAGTGGGACATCTTCTAGCAGGTAATATTATGCAGTTAGAAGCCGTTAAAATTATATTGCCTCAAGATGAAGCAAAGGCAATAGGATGTTTAGAGCAGGTTACTGAAAGTTTAAGAGAGGGACTTGAAGAAATACGTTATACCCTTAAAGACCTAAAACCTGCTATTGGAGAAAGTGGATTAAGTCAGGTTAAAGTCATACTTCAAGGCTTTAAGGAGCAGACAGGGATAACGCCTAAACTAAGTTATAACGGAGATTTAGAGAGCATTGATTTAGAAAAATGGCATATTATTAGTGATAACTTGAAGGAGACAGTCACCAACTTTGTAAAATATTCTAATGGAGATGAATTTACAGTTTCTATAGAAGTAATGAATAAACTTATTAAAGTAAAGTTTAAAGATAATGGCTATATTGAAGGAACTATTAAGAAAAGTTTAGGTCTTAGAGGAATAGAGGAGAGAACTTTAAGTATAGATGGTAAGCTTATTCTGAATACAGAAAATGGATTTGAGACCATTATGCTTATAAAGAGGTGAGAGTAATGATTAAGCTTTTGATTGTAGATGATGATACGCTCATAAGAGAAAGTTTAGCTTTAATATTAGGAACTTTTGAGGATATAGAAGTAGTTTCTAAGTGTGAACATGGTAAGGCATGTATAGACTATTTAGCTAAAAATCAGGTGGATCTTGTACTTTTAGACTTACGCATGCCTATTATGGGTGGCATAGAAGTACTTAAATATATTGAAGGACATATGGAGGCTAAGGCACCTAAAGTATTAGTGCTCACAACCTTTGATGAAGAGGACTTAATAAGTGATGCCCTTAAATATGGCGCATCAGGTTACATACTTAAAAATAGTAAACCAGATAGCATTGTACATGCCATTCGAACAGTAGCTTCAGGTAATAGTGTTTTTCATGAAGATGTAGTCAAGCATATAGGAGATAAAAGTGCAGAGCGTGAGGAGCTAGACTGGGAAGCGTATGGCTTATCTAAGCGAGAAATGGAAATTGTAAAAGAAATTGCAGAAGGGCTTTCTAATAAGGAGATTGCTGAAAAACTTTTTATATCAGAAGGGACTGTTAAAAATTATATTACGTCTGTACTGACTAAGATGGATTTAAAGCATCGCACACAGATTGCCATTACTTATCTAAAAAAATAATATGACTAAAGTCATAGCAAGGTATTACTTTTAGGACTAAAAAGTAATACCTTATTTTTTTATAATAAAGATAGAATAAGACACATAGAAAGTGGAGTGAGGTTATGAAAGTAGTAGAAATTGCAGGGCTATACAAAAGCTTTAAAGATACAGTAGCACTTAAAAATATAGACTTAGCTATAGAGGCAGGAGAGATATTTGGACTACTTGGACCTAATGGAGCAGGAAAGACTACCCTTATCAATATCTTAAGTATGGTAAAAAGTAAAGATAAAGGCACAGTTAAAGCATTCGGAGAAGATTTAGAAAAGCATGAGATGATGATTAAAAGACAGATGGGCGTAGTACCTCAAGAATTAGCGCTTTTTGAAGAGCTGACAGCTTATGAAAATGTACACTTTTTTGGAAGCCTCTATGGTTTTAAAGGAGCGCAGCTAAAGGAGAAAGTTATGAAAGCCTTAGCTTTTGTAGGGCTTGAAGATAGGGCAAAGAGTAAGGCGAAAACCTTTTCAGGAGGGATGAAAAGAAGGCTTAATATTGCGTGTGGGATCGTACATGAGCCTAAGCTTGTTATTATGGATGAACCTACTGTAGGTATAGACCCACAGTCACGCAATTATATTTTAGAAGCTATTAAAGAGCTTAATCAAAAGGGTACAACTATTATCTATACTACTCATTATATGGAGGAGGCACAGACACTTTGCAGGCGTATTGCCATTATAGATAGAGGAGATGTCATTGCAGTAGGAACAAAGGAAGAGCTGACAGCGCTGATTGAGGCGCAGTCTACTATTCAACTTATGGTAAGAGATATTACTGCAGTTAATGAAGCTCAGCTTAGCCGTATTAAGGGTGTGCAGCAGATTGTCTTTGATGGGAATCTCCTTACTATTAGCTCAAGGAGAGAAGTGACTAATCTAGATCAGATTATTTATGTACTCATAGAGGGCGGTGCGGAGATCACAGAGATTTGTTCTAAAGAAATGAATCTAGAAGATGTGTTTTTAAATCTAACAGGTAGAGCTTTAAGAGATTAGGAGGGGAGTGTATGACTGTATGGATAAATGTATTAAGGCGTAAGTTAAAAGATTATAAGTTCCTCTTTATGATGAGTTTGTTTCCTATTTTACTCACGATTATTTTCGTAAGTATGTTTACTAAGGTTCAGGAGTTAGACCAAGAGGTAAGTTTTAAAGTCATGATTAATGAGCCAGTAACAGTAAGGGGAACACAAATGAGAGCTTACTTTAAGAGCTTAGAGTCTACTATGGCTATTCAAATTTTAGATGAGGCAAAAGAAGATGTAGATTTTATTATACATATAGATGAAGAAAATCGAGCACTAGAAGTTGAGAATAAGAATGGGAATGCCCTAGAAGCAGGTGTACTTCATACGTTGATTGAGGAGTTTAATAGCCAATATGCTTTAAAGGAAGTAGTGGGCAGTACCTCTTATGCTCCTCTTAAATTAGAGGTAGAAACTGTAGAAGGGACTGAAGGGGAAGATATTGTTACACCTATTGTAGTGACCATGCTGGTTTTTGGTATTTTACTAGGAGGTAACTATGGTATTAAGCAGGTCTTTTATATAAGTGAGCCAGTGGGAAAACGTACTTTGGTGGCTCCTATTTCAAGGCAGAAGTTATATGGGATAGAGTTTATGACAAATACACTGGTGATAAGTGTCGTGGGTATTTTAGCAGCCATGAGTTATGAGCTACTATTTGATGTAAGGTTCTCGCAAAATAGCTTACTTACTATAGGCGTGCTTATACTCGTAAGCATGCTAGCTACCTTACTAGGGATGACTATAGGTATCAATGTTAAATCACAGGATATGGCAGAAAATATACTCTCACTTATTATTACAGTTTCAGCTGTATTAAGTGGGAACTTAATACCTGTTATAGACTTAGGAAAGATAGCAAACTTTTCACCAATCAAATATATGGTTCAGGCTTTAGAAGAACTGGTTACAACAGGTCAGATTGCAAGCTACGTGCCATTAAGTCTAAGCCTTCTTATATGCTTTACCTTACTTATAGTACTGAGCTTATGGGGACTTAGAAGGAAGGAGAGGATATAAATGTATCAGATTTTTAGAGTAGCTAGCCATAACCTTAAAATGTTTTTTATAAGACCTTTAAGTATTGTACTTCTGCTATCTCCTATTTTACTTTCTGTATTAACACAGCAGTTTTTTGGAGGAGAACAGCTACAATCTCTAGGAAGTATAGGTATATCTGTAGAAGACACAAGTTCTCTTACAAATTTATTTGAGAAATTACTAGAGAAACAGAAGATAGAAGTGGTTTCTTATGAAAGTGAAAGGGAGATAAGGGAGGCTGTACAAAGTGACGATATAAGCATAGGACTTATAGGCGTATCTTCTAATAGTTATGAAAGTATTCAGCAGGGAAGTCTGCCTTATAAGATTATTAAAAAGGATAAAAATAAGAAAGCAGATCAGATAATAGGTAAAGTTGAAAATCAGCTAGGACAATTGAAGTTACTAATAGATGAAACGAGTGATGAAGAGCATTTTCAAAAGCTCTATGCCAGTATAGAGGCTTCTAAGCCTGTTATGAAACAGCTAGATACAGTGCAGCAAATGAATACAATGACTATCATTTTTAGCTTTTTTGTCATGATGTTTTTACTAACTGTGGGAGTAGGACTAAGTCCTATGATGAGTGAAAGAGAGAGTGAAGTTTATAAGCGTATATGTACTACACCAATTAAGTATTATCAATATATGCTAGGTCATTTGATAGGCGCTTTTGTCATCGTATTTGGGCAGATGCTTATGCAGCTTATGATGATGAGACTGTTAAAGGTGGACTTTAATTTAAGTAACTTAGAATTCATTATCATTGGAAGTGGATTATGTATAGTAGGCCTAGCCATCAGCTTGCTTATCTTGGCAGTGAGTAAAAATAGTACCATGTACTATATGATTATGGGTATAGGGGTTACGCCTTTATGTATGCTAAGTGATACCTTTTTCCCAGTGGAGTTTTTCCCTGAGTGGCTAGAAAAGTTAGCTTATCTTTCTCCTATTAGGTGGATTATGTCTGCCTATAAGGCAATGATTTATAATAAGGGATCAGAGCAGATTATAGAAGGATTCATTATAGCACTACTTATATCTACTGTAATGATTTTAATAAGTTTAGCAAAAAAATCCCATGCCTGTGACTATTAGGTTATAATAAGAGTAAATCTAATAGAATGGAGCAAGAAGATGGAGGAAAAGTTTAAAGAACGCATAGGCCAATATAAGGTCTTATGGGAAGATGAAAACAAGATTTATAGTCGTATTGCTAACTTAAGACTGATCGTGTTACTTGCCAGTTTATACATGACTTATCTACTTGTAAAGATGCAGGGCCATCTTATGGTTTTTGCTGTTGCTATAGTTTTTTATAGTGGTTTTATTTATTTAGTATATAGACATCAGAAAATCAAAGAGAAGCTAGATTACTATGAAAGTATGAAGCTGATTAATGAGAAGTATGTAAAACGTATGAATGAAGAGTGGCATAGTTTCCCTGATAAAGGGGAGGAGTTATTAGATGGAGCTCATCCCTATGCCCTTGACCTAGATATTGTAGGGGAAAGGTCTTTATTCCAAAAAATTAACACAACCCATACTTGGTATGGTAGAAAGAAATTAGCTAGTGCGCTTCTAGCACCAGATTTTACAGAGGAAGCAATAGTAGAGCGTCAGAAAGCTATCAAGGAACTCTTGCAGGACTTAGATTTCTGCCAAAAAGTAGAAGGTGCGACGGCTAAACGTAAGAAGGCCATGAAAAATCCTGAAAAGCTCTTAAATTATGCAAAAGTGGAGGGAGACTTCCTTAAGGGCAAAGGATGGAGAAGAGTAGCTACCATTTTACCTTGGGTGATTATTGGGTTATGGGCAGTAGGCTATGTAGCTAATATTCATCTGCTTATTACTGGAGCGCTCATACTGATGTTTATAAGCTATGGCTTTCAGTTTTTCCATGCGCCACGTATTGGTGAAGTAAAAGGGATGCTGGGAACTATTATTTATGAGCTTAATGAGTATGTGTATATATTAGAAGTACTGAAAGAAAAAGAGTTTACAAGTCCTTATTTAAAGGAGCTATCTAATGTGCTCTTTAAGGATCAGGTTAATGCACTAGATGCACTTAAAAAATTAGAGAAAATCAGCAGTAAAGCGAATGTAACCACTCAACCTATAGTAGCCATTCCACTTGATGCTATTTTACTATGGGATCTAAAAATAGTTTTTGCTTTAGAAGATTGGAGAAAGACCTATGGCCAGCAAGTAGAGCATTACTTAGAGACTATTGGGGAGATAGAGAGCCTAATTAGCCTTAGTGTGCTAGGCCATGTAGAAGAAAAAGTAAGTTTTCCATTAGTAGAAGCAGAAGGTAGATTTATAAAAGGAAAACAGGTGGGACATCCTCTTATTAAGCAAGCTGTACGTGTATGTAATGATGTAAATATGGATCAAGAAATTTTCGTTATTACAGGGTCTAACATGTCAGGAAAGACCACTTTCCTCCGCACGATAGGGATTAATCTTGTACTGGCTTATGCAGGTGCACCAGTTTTAGCTGATAAGCTTGCTTGCAGTATGATGAAGATTTATACCTCCATGCGTATTAGAGATGACTTGACACATGGGATTTCTACTTTCTACGCAGAACTTACACGTATTAAGCAGATTATAGAAGCTGCTAAAGAAGATGCTCAAATGTTATTCTTGATAGATGAAATCTTTAGAGGTACTAATTCTAATGACCGTATTATTGGAGCGACAAGTGTAGTGAAAGCACTTGATTCATTAGGAACCATTGGGGCTATTACCACTCATGATATGGAGCTCTGTCAGCTAAACGATACTATAGAGGTAACCAATTATCACTTTAGTGAAACTTATACAGAAGACACAATTCAATTTGATTACAGTATTAAGGCTGGACCATCTACTACAACAAATGCTAAATATTTGATGAAGATGGTAGGCATAGAACTTATACAGTAAGAAAGACTCTCGGGGGCTAAGGTAGCCCCCTTTTTTATTCATTTTATCTGAATAAAAGCATAGGAAGTTCTTAAGAAATCTTAAGTAATAAGGGGCATGGACTTTAAGAAGTTACCCTTAATATAAAACTATAAGATTAAATGAATGAAGGAGAGAGGGAAGATGAAAGAAATAGTAGATGTAGATTTCCTACCAGTACTGGATGATGAAGATTTCCAAAGAGAAAAAAATAGTACACATTCTGTAACGGAAGAGAAAGCCTATAATGAAGTCATAAAAGAAAATGAGACTTATGAATATAGCACTGAGGAAACAGTAGAAAACATACAAGAAGAGAAAGAGGAAGAACCTGAAAAGGCTACTTATGAGAAGACTTATGAGCAAACCTATGAACAAAGTAATGGGTATAAGTCTTATGATAGGGGAGATAAACAAAAGAAGACAGAAACAGGTGAGCGTGATACCTCCTATGCTTCTTTTGATACGGCGCAGAAGCAAGCCTTTAAGAAGAAAAAGAAAAAAATTGGTGCTTCTATAGCTAATGGTATACTTTTAGCACTTGCTATTCTTATAGGGATACCAATTGCTGCTTTTGTAGGTTTCTTTGCAGTAATGGGTATTGGTATGGCCGTATTCTTCTGTGGCATGGCAGTAGGGATGGGAGTATTAGGATTAGGTCTTGCTGGTTTTACAGTGGTAGCAGGCATGGGACAGATAGGTATGTTATGCTTCTTTGGTAGTCTCCTTGCTATTGGAGGAGGCGGAGTTGGTCTTTGTCTACTTCTTATGATTTTTGTTTGGATTAAACGTTTATGTGTAGGAGGCTATAGACGCCTTAAGGAAAGAAAAGAAAGAGGGGTGGCATAAACGATGAAGGTATTGAAATTTTTATTAGCAGGGTGTTTAGTACTTGCAGGAATAGGTGTTGTTGGAACAGGTGTTACACTTGGTGAAATGTATAAGAATAATCAGACTGTATATGAAGTAAGTGAAAGTGCTGATCTAAATCAAGCTGCACTTGAAAATGTTTATATTGAGTCAGATGTACCTGTACGTATTATGCCAACTGAAGGCAAAGCGCGTGTAGAGTTTGAAGCAAGTGGTCATGGACTTATGATACCAGAGCCAAAGTATAAACTTGATGTGACAAGTGAGGGGAAATCTTCTTACATTAATTTAAAAGAAGTTCAAGGGTCAGAAGTTTACCTTTTTACAAACAACATCAGACAGGAGCTTACTGTCTATTTACCTGAAAAAGATATGAATACACTTAAAGTTGTTACAAATAATAGTTCAAATTATCATGGGGGGAGATCTTTCTCTTATACTTCTAAAGCTAACATTAATGATTTAGTTTTAAATGTAGGATCTATTGAGCTTGATTTAGAAGGTAATTATAATCAAGTTAATATTCGTTCAGCCAATGGTAATATTAATCTTCATTCAAATACACCAGCAGTAATGTATTTAGAAGGAGGTGTTAATACTAACCTTACAGGACAAATTCAGCAAGCTCATGTTAAGAATATCCACAATTCATATGGTGAGGACATCAATATTAACAGTGACTTAGAAGCTAAAATTAAAGTTGATAATCGATATAGTAATGTATTAATTGAAGGCAAAGTAAAAGATATTACAATAAATACACAAGGCGGTAATCTATCTGTAGATAGCAGTACACCGTATAATATTTTAATAAATGCTTCGGATTATGTAGATACAAACTTGAAAGGTATGATTGAAACAGCTACTATAGAAGGTGAGCATGGAAATGTAAGACTTTACCCAACAGGTACACCAAAGCGTATAGAAGTATTAGGTAATGATGTTAGTGTTCATACTGTACTTCCGGCAGATATTTCTGGATTTGAGATTAAAAGAAAGACAGAAGGTTATGCTGAGGGAGATATGAACAATTTCTATACAGACTTTGAAGTAAAAAGTGAAACAATGGGTGAGCAGTTAAAGCGCATTTACTTTGGTGATGAAGCTATGAAAATGTATATTAGCTCTATGTATGGAGAGGTGTACGTTACACGATAAGAAAGAGGTATAGGGTATGAGAAGAAAAAAAGAAAAAGTCCCTAAAAAACCTAAGAAAAATACTATGAAACAATTAGGAGCGCAGCTTAAAGAAAAGGGCTGCGCCCTTTATGCTACCTGCGGTAAGAATATTGGTAAGAGTTTAAGACTTCAAATCTTATGGATGGTACTTATAGGGTTTATAGTAGCAAGTTTAGGTGGATTAATTATTTCAGGTTTAGCGCATGCAGTAGGAATAGGGTATTATGAGTATCAAGATTATGAAAGTGCCAATGCCTACTTACAAAGGAGACTAACAACTGCAGTAAGAGAAATTAATGGTCTAGAATCTGTCACAACTCATGTAAGGTTAGATATAGACCAGCTTTATGAGCGTTTAAAGCGTATGGGTAATGAGGAGGCATTTATAGATGAACTGAGGGACTACCTTTCAGAAAGTGTTTCCTTAGAATATACAGGAACACGCCATATAGAAGCTATTGAAGCAGTTAAACCTAGTTTTTATAATGTTTCTGATGAGCGCATCAATGCACTTTATAAAGAGCTCATTCAGCTTGAGATAGAAGATAAGTGGAATGAGGAGGAAGTAAATAGTACGATTAACAACTTCTTAATAGAGATAGGCTTTACAGATAAAGAATTGAAACAGAAGGCTATTGTACGTATCCTAGAGGAGCTTAATGGAATTGATTATGCAAGTGATACGCAGAATCTTCTAATTGATAGTAAGGGAACCATCATTTATGGGGATAGCTTTATTAAGAGTATTGATATTTTAGAGGCGATTAGAAAAGCATCTACTTCTTCAGATGCTAGTAGGGAAGAGCAGCAAACAAGTCTTTATCCTATTATTTTAAATGGAGAGATTTATTATCTCATTAATAATACAACCTTAACAGGTGTTACTCATTCAATGTATACAGAATCACCAGATATTCTTGGCTTTTTAGGCGGAGTCATTATCTTTGTAACAGTCCTCTTATATGGGATGAAGAAGAAGATGAATTATATTGAATATCTAGCATTTTGTTTAGGTGAAATCTCAAAGGGTGACTTAGACTTTGTAGTTGAAAAGAGAGGCAATGACGAACTTGGACAAGTAGCAGAGGCCATGACACAGATGGAAGAGAAGCTAAAACAGCAGATGCAAGAACGTGCTCAAGCAGAGAAGACTAAGAATGAGCTGATTACCAATGTGGCACATGATTTAAGAACACCTTTAACATCTGTTATTGGATACATTGGGCTTGTGAAAGATGAGAAGTATGAAAGTGAAGAAGAGAGTGCTAAGTACTTAGAAATCGCTTATAATAAATCTGAAAGATTAAAAGTGCTTATTGAAGACTTATTTGAGTATACCAAGCTTAGTAATCGTAATGTACAGCTTAAGAAAGAGAAGATGTCTATTGCGACACTTATGAATCAGCTTATTGAAGAACTTATACCTCTTGCAGAAGATAAAAATATTACTATTACATTCCATGTAGCAGCTAAAGAAACGGGTGTAACTGTAGATGTGATGAAGATGACAAGGGTATTTGAGAACCTTATTGAGAATGCCATTAAGTATTCGCAAGAAGGTGAAGTTATTCAAGTAGTCATTCAAGAGACAAGGGAGTTTGTGTATGTAACAGTGCGTAATAGATGCACTGAAATTGCTAAAGACGATATTCATAAGCTATTTGATAGATTTTATAGAAGCGATAGCTCTAGAAATAGTACGACAGGTGGTAGTGGCTTAGGTCTTGCCATTGCTAAAAATATTGTAGAGATTCATAAAGGTAAGATTTGGGCGCAACTTGATGAGGATAGAATTAGTTTTAATGTGAAGCTTAAAAAAGCGTAAGTGAGGTGAAGGTATGGAACAAGCAAAAATATTAGTAGTAGATGATGAAAAAGAAATTCGCGATTTAGTAGGGATTTATTTGCGTAATGAAGGCTATGAAGTAATCTTAGCAGGGACAGGACTTGAAGCACTTAAAGTAATAGGTGAACAGGAAGTTGACCTTATTGTGCTGGATGTCATGATGCCAGAAGTCAATGGTATAGATGCTTGTATGGAGATACGCAAAAATTCTAATGTACCTATTATTATGTTATCAGCTAAAACAGAGGATATTGATAAGATTATGGGCTTATCTGTAGGGGCAGATGACTATTTAGCTAAGCCTTTTAATCCACTTGAACTTATTGCAAGAGTGAAAGCTCAGCTTAGAAGGTTTACTAAGCTTAATGCTTTTTCTAAAGGAAAAGAAGATGTATTAGAAGAAGATGAGCTCACTATGGACCTAGAGGCTGGAAAGGTCTATAAAAGTGGAATAGAGATTCCACTTACACCTACAGAGTATGGTATTCTCAAACTGCTTTGGGTTAATAAAGGCATTACCTTTAAGACAGAGACTATTTATGAGCGTGTATGGGGACAGCCTTACTTTGAGAATAATAACACCGTTATGGTACACATTAGAAAGTTACGTGAAAAAATAGAAGAGAATCCTAGAGACCCTATGTATGTGTTTACGGTATGGGGCGTAGGGTACAAATTTGGTATAGACTAAGGAGTGTTTATATGATACATGAAACAGTCTTTATAGCAGAAGGTGCTCGCATAGTAGGTGATGTCACTATAGGAGCAGACTGTAGTATTTGGTACAATGCAGTCATTCGTGCAGAAGGCCTCCCAGTATATATAGGCCCAGAAAGTAATATTCAAGATGGTAGTATGATACATGTAGGCTATGAATATGCTACAACTATTGGAAAAGGTGTAACGGTAGGGCATAGGGCTATTATCCATGGTGCGACGATTGGGGATTATACTTTAGTAGGAATGGGCAGCATTATTTTGGATGGGGCCAAGATAGGTAAGCACTGCATCATTGGGGCAGGTGCCCTAGTAACAGGTGGGACAGTTATTGAAGATGGTATGCTTGTTCTGGGAGCTCCAGCTAAAGCAGTTAAGCCACTCACGGAAGAACAAATAAAGAGTTTATATGATTCAGCCAGCCATTATGTAGAGTTGGGTAAAACTTATAAACAAAAACAAAATAACAACTAGGAAAAAATCAAAAAATAGGCTGTTGCATAACTTAAGCATTATGCAGGAGCCTATTTTCATGCCCACCTAGCCTATAGAGTTTTTATCTGAACCACTTATCATTTTAGTAAGCTGAATAAGAGCATTTGGTAAATGTGTACCTTTAGGATAGGCCAGATAGACACTTCGCCATTCAGGATAAAACTTCTCTTTATATTTACGTAAGCCTTTAAAACTATAGATTTTGTTACCGTAATTGTAAATGTACTTAGCTACTTTTTCTTTAGTAGTAGAGAATTGATTTACCCCTACATTAGAGAGTGGAGCTTTTCCTAAGATAAAATAATCATAACCTTCTTCTATAGCCCATTCAATAAGGCCGATAAAGAGTGCATCCATAGCCCCATTTGGTGGGTTTGGTATAATACGCATTAAGTCAATGGAGACTGTATGTTTACTGTAATGAGGCATAATGGTTGAAAAACCTACTATTTCATTTTCTACCTTAATAATACCTATAGGTGCTCGTTCTATATAGGATTTATCAAATGAACCTAGAGAAAAACATTTTTCAGTGCGTCCTTCAAGCCATAAGTCTGAAATTTCTTTAAGCCTTTCAACAAGTTCCTGATCAAAAGGAGGTGTTAGAAGTTCAAAGGTTAACTCACCACGATTCATTTTGTTCTTTATAGTACGAAGTGGGGCGCCCTTCTTACCAGCTAAAGTAAAGGTATTTAGGTCAATAGCTGCTTCTTCACCGAGTTTAAGGAATTTGAAACCATTTTCATGGTATATAGGTAACATAGACTCATTAATTTCATAGAAAATAGGTACCATATCATATTGGTCTGCAAAAAGTCTAAAGGCGTTAATAGCCTCTTTAAAGTTTTTGGTTTCTCCAATAGGGTCGCCTAATACCATAAGCTTATCTTTATATGGTCTATAAGCAATGAGTACTGTGTTGTTAACAGCATAGAAGAAACATTTATCTTTTAAGAATAGAAGGTGCGTCATAGCATTACCTTCATATTTCTTTAGAAATAAAGATAGATTTGCAAGGTCTTCATCTGTAGCGTATTTAAAGTCTGAACGCTGCACAGAGAAAGCATTTAGAAGTACACTACCTAAAGCTACAAAGAAGATAAATATAATAATATCTAGACTTTGCAAAGTTAAATCTGCTTCAACTAAAAGATGGAAGGTAGCTTGTGTAAAGTAGTTATATAGACTAATATATAGGCTACTAATAAAGCCAAGTATTATAAAGTAGTATAGACAGCGCTTCCCCTCTATAGGAGAGCCAATACGATAAAAGGTCTCTTTGGCAGGCGCTAAAATCACCATAATCATAATGAGTATAAAAGCTATTTCTATATTCAGCCCTTTAAGAAGTGCCAGTATACTACCTAGCGTCAACATGAGTAAGGTAATAGAATAAGCTTTTTGCACTTTATCCCATATCCCTTTAGAGAGGATAATTAGAAGTAAACCAATACCCATAGTACTTAACTTAGAAAATTTAATGAAGTTTAAGGAAAATACATGATTAAGCAGCTGGGTACGCTCTAATGCCTCGGGTAAGGAAGCAGATAAAATAAGTAAAAGGCCGGCAAATAAAGTAAGCGCAGCAAAGGACTTAACACTCATCCAGTTCACAAGGTGTCTTTGACTTTCTGAAAGCTTGCTTTTTTTATGTTTAGCTGGACCTAAGGCCAAAATCAGCATAGTCAGTAGCCATGGAATAATAGAGTAAAATACTCTAAAAGTAATAAGTACTAAAAGCATCTGGCTAAACTCATAGCCTAGTGAAGTAAAGCAGATAAGAGCTAGTACTTCAAAAATGCCAAAGCCATATGGTATGAGACTCACATTAGCAATAAACATAGAAAAGGCAAATACAAGTAGTACGTCTAGCCTATTAAAGGAAATACCATATAGAGTAAAAACATACATAAATAAGAAACTTGTCAAAAGCCATTTAATTGTAGCACTTAAGATAAGTTTTAGCCTAGTTAAGAAGCTAATCTTAAAGGTCACAGGTAGTTGGCCGCCATCATCAAATAAAATCATATCTTTTAAAGCATCGATAAACATAGCTTTTTTAGGGTCTACGCCCTCACTTTTATAAAGCTGGTAGCGTAAGCTACCTTTTCGTTTCTCAGCATCTTCAGCAAAGTTTAAAGCCATATCAGAAATCCAAGAAATTTTAAAGATATCACTAGGGGTGATTTTGAGTTTAAATGCCTTACATAAGATAAAATCGTATAGGGTAGAAAGAGATACTACCATAAGTCCGCCAATAAGAAGAATGAGCGTATGCTTAAAGCTCTGATCTCTGAGGGTCTCTATAAGCATAGCTAAATCTAGTGTGGCAATAGGTCTATGTAGGACCAGAAGTCCTAGCATAAATATAGAAAACCAAATGATATATTTAGTAAGGTTAAATTTATTCTTTAACACTTTTATTCCTCCAAAAGATAGAATCAGTCTAGTCTAATCTTCCTCATTATACCTAAGCTGCATCTCTATGCATAGGATTTTTGTAAATAAAAAAGAGCTGCAACCACCACATCGGGATCAAGGTGGCAGGAGAGGGATACAGCTACTTTAATATTCACAGGATTTGTAAGTGCTTTAATTTGAGTTACGATATTTGAATCAATAGGTTGTCCAGGGCCAGCTAAGTTGTGCTCTAAGCTCAGGTGTTAAGAGTTTACTTTTACCTAAAAGTCGATATTATTCAGTGGAAAATAACTATTATTAGTTACAGATAATTTAGAATGATTGTGGGCGAATATAGATATATTCAAGATTTCAAGCATAAAATAAAGTATCTATATTGTTTTAAATTCATAGGAGGGATAGTATATGGATTTAATGATATTAGCGCCCATAGGTGCAGTTTTAGCTTTAGTGTTTGCCTTTTACAAGGGGAGTAAAATCTTGAAAATAGACGAAGGTAGCGAGGAAGTTAAAGGTATTGCGAAGAAAATTAGGGTTGGGGCTAATGCTTATTTAAAGAGACAGTATAAAGGAGTAGGGTTATTTTTTGCGGGCATGTTTATAGTGTTACTTCTATTAGGTATGTTAGGCTATGTATCTATTTTTGTACCTTTTGCTTTTATAACAGGTGGTTTATTTTCAGGACTTAGTGGCTTCATTGGCATGAAAATCGCTACTTATGCCAATAGCCGTACCACAACAGCTTGTACAAAGAGTCTTAATAAGGGGCTTAAAGTGGCTTTTTCAAGTGGGGCTGTAATGGGATTTGTTGTTGTAGGATTTGGACTTTTAGATCTTAGTATATGGTATTATATATTAGATTGGTATTATAGAGCACTTCCAGTAGCAGAAAGAGTTGTACAGATTACCTCCACTATGCTTACTTTTGGTATGGGTGCATCTACTATGGCACTTTTTGCAAGGGTAGGGGGCGGTATTTTTACAAAAGCTGCTGATGTAGGTGCTGACTTAGTAGGTAAAGTAGAAGTAGGGATCCCTGAAGATGATCCTCGTAATCCTGCTGCTATTGCAGATAATGTAGGA
>JAHLFD010000070.1:0-9159 GCA_018883975.1 Candidatus Niameybacter stercoravium | reverse complement strand
GTTCATATACAGTGTAGCCAAAACCTACTTGATTAAAAGTTACATCTCCATGAATAGTATGTTCAACGGCTTGCTTATCTTCTACAAGCTCACTTTCCTGTTCAAGTAATTCAAAAACTTTCCCTCCACTTACCATAGTATCAGCTAGTACACGAGGCAATTGAATAGACCATCTAAGCGGTACATAAATCATAGATACATAAGTGGTGTACTGAATAAGTTCACCAATTTGCATCTGATCCTTCAAAATTAAATTCCCTGCAAACCAAAGAACTAGAAACTCACCAAGTGTAATAAGATAACCTAGGAATGGAAATGTCTTAGACCAAAAAGTTTCTGCACTAATCATAGCTTCGCTTACTTTATCTGCAGCTTTTGTATAACGTTCAACTTCAATCTCTTCGTTGCCATAAGCCTTAACAACACGAATACCACTTAAAATATCATGAAGCAAACTACTAGATTGCCCATGTTTACGCCACTGCTTCCAGTATTTAAGTTCAATGGTATTTTGAAGTTTAGAAACCATCCATAACACAGGTGGAAGTGGTAAAAGCACTAAAATAGCTAGACGATAATCTGTTACAAACAGAATAATACTTAACACAATTAAAGAAAATCCCCTAATAATAACGTCTCTTCCATACTCTGCAATAAAGTTTTGGATTTTCTCTGTATCTTGCCCCATTCTGTTCATCAGTTCACCTACTGTACGGTTAGATACATCTTTAAGCGATAAGGCTTGTATTTTTTCAAATACCATGCCTCTTAGCTCTTTTGCTACTTTATTTGAAAGTTCATTGGTTAACCTCATAGTACATCTTTCTAAAACGGAAATCGTCATAAAGATACCAAGGTAAACGAATATAAGTTGCATAAGCCCTATAGGATCTTGGTTACGTGGTACAATATAACCATCAATAACAAGTCTTAATATATAAGGATTGATAATCCATAACAGTTCCACACACAGTGTGACTGCAATAGAACTAATGAGTAACTTTTTATAAGGCTTACAAAGATCCATCATCTTAATCAGTACTGTGCTCTTTTTCTGACATCTGAAACAATGTGTACTCCCATTTAAAAGCGGATAACCACATTTTTCGCAAATGTACTCATCCTTTTTTTCATCATAGTCACTATGTACTTTATTTTGTGCATAGTAGTTAAGCATCTTAGCAAGTTCTGCATAACGTCTAAACCATTTAGGGGTAAAGGCACAAATCCTCGCGCCTTCCCCTTCATAAGTTACTTTAAGCGCACCACTTCCAATAAACTGCTCTACCTCATAGTCCTTTAATGCTTCTAAACTATATGTTTTATCTAACATATGCGCTTTAAAAAGGTGCAATTTAGTTTGGGTTACAACTAAGAACCCGTCTACTTGTTCCCCTTCAAAATCCAAATCGTAAGGAAGTGCATAAATGATGTCTTCCTCTAAAGACTTTTCAATTTCAGGGCTTAGATTAAACTTTAATTTCATTTTTATTTACCCTCCCCAAGCACTTCATCTATAAGAAAACATCTATTTTTTGTCTACTGTCCTTATCTAACTTTTGGATATTGCTCATACGGTACTTATTACCTTCTACATCTGTAATACTGAGAAGATTTTCCTTAATCAGCCTAATATTACTTACAAAGTCTGCAATACAGATTTCTTTCTCCCCACCTTTTGTGTCAAGGTTAATGTAAAGAAATCCCATTTTCTCTTTTACACTATTGATTTTTGTGATCTCTGGTATGTAGTATTTATAATTAAGATGTTTAATAACTTGATCATATTCTTTAGATTCAAGTTCACTTAAATCTTTAATAATACCAATTTCTTCTTGATTTTGTATCACTGCAATATAAGCCTCTTCCTGACTGTAGGGTAAAAGTCTCGTTAGTGTTACTTTATCATAAACTTTATCTTCTAAAGTTAATTTTAAAAAACCATTTTCTAGCGTTTCAAATTTGACTTTTGTGGCATCTATAAACATATTATCACCCTTCTTCTATAAACTTGATCGCTTCAGTCTGCAACTTATGCAGCTCGTAATACTTGCCTTGCTTTTCTATAAGCTCTTCATGAGTACCCATTTCAAAGAGTTCACCGTTTTCAATAACAGCTAGTTTATCTGCATCCCTTAAAGTAGATAAACGGTGGGCAATGGCAATAATTGTACGGCCTTCTTTTAAGTTCTCGATAGCTTCCTGAATTTTTCTTTCAGTCTGTGTATCCATAGCAGCCGTTGCTTCATCTAGAATAAGAATAGAAGGCTTCTGTAAAATCGCTCTTGCAATAGAAAGTCTCTGTTTCTCTCCACCAGATAAATTCACGCCACCAGAACCAATAATCGTATCATACCCTTCTGCATGCTTCATAATAAAGTCATGCGCATATGCTGCTTTAGCTGCAAAAATAACTTCCTCCATTGTTGCATCTGGTTTAGCATATTTAATGTTCTCTGCTATACTTCCTATAAATAAATAAGTTTCTTGAGACACAATACCTATATTTTTACGTAAACTTTCAAAAGAAAGTTGCTTAATCGGTACGCCATCTATTGTAATGGTACCTTCTGTTGTATCGTACAGTCTGGACATCAGGTGAATAAGTGTGGATTTCCCTGCTCCAGTCTTACCTACGATCCCAAACATCTGACCTTTTTCAATATTAAAAGAGATATGTTTTAATATTGGTCTACCCACTTCATATTCAAAGCTTACATTATCTAGTACAATATCCCCTTCTAGTACATCTCTTTGAATCGGCTCAGCTTCTTCCCTTAAAGAAGGAAAAGTGTCAAGTATTTCAAACATTCTAGAGGCAGCATCAATACATCTTGCCCATCTATCCCCCATATTAGCAAGGAAAGTAATAGAATTCTGAATCATACTTGTATAGGAAAAGAGTGCATATAGGCTTCCTAAAGTCAAATTGCCATAAAGAATAGAGAAGGCACCAATAGCTAGAACAGCTGTGTCAGAAGCTCTTGAAATCATACGTACATATGGAAACATATTAGCGGATCTTTCACCTAAATGAAGGCTCACGTCATAAAACTCTTGATTCTTAATAGTATATCTACCTATTTCCTGATCTTCTTTTGCAAAAGCTTTAACAACACGCTGCCCATTTAAAGAGTCACTAATCAGTGCATTCGTTGCCCTTACAGCATGATGCTTCCTTCTATGGAGCTTACGCTGTTTCTTTCTAAAACGTTTTAAGATGACTACTGTAATCATAACTCCTGTAAACATCACAATCGTAATCCATACATTAATAAAGAGCATAAGCCCAAGTAATCCAATGATGGTTACAATACTTACGATAGCATAAGGTACTACATCTACAAAGAACCAATAAATATTAGTAGCATCTTGATCTACACGTGCCATAAGGGATCCTGTCTGTTTACTTGAAAAGAATCCTACTGGTAAAGTCTGTAGCTTTGAGAAAATCTCTACCTTAATATCTCTTGTAATCTTTGGTGTCATACGTGCAAGTACAATACCATAAATGGCTGACAGCACAATACCTATAAAACGTATCCCTGCAATTAATAATACAATAGCTGTTACTTTTCCATACCAACTACCACCCTTAGTAAGTACCTCATCATAAAGCAGCTGCGCACTAAAGTATGGTGTGATTAAATTAAAAAGGGTACTAGCTGTAATCATAGCCATAACAAAGATAAACTCTTTCTTATAGCGCATATACATACCTAAGAGGCGTTTAAATGTACTTCCTTTATCTAAACAGTTAGGGCATACCTTCCTTTCCCTATTTGGATATCTATTATGACACTTAGGACAAAATTCCTCTCTATTTTTAAGGTCTGTATCATCAATCGGCTCATTATTTTTGGTTTTTAGAAGACGGTCTTTAAACTGTTCAAATTGCTCACTTTTACCTAATGAGAAACGTGCAATCTCATATTCCCTATTCTCTTCCCTAACAATCAACCTTGCAGTATGAATTTGTCTATCTATATAGAGATCTTCTATATTCTTTATATCGATTTCTTCATAATCTACAACCTGAAAATAATCTTGTGCTACAGCATCGTAGCCCTGTAATATATACAGGGCTCCTTGATCAAATGTCATATGTACATCCACATAATGACCTTCCTTATTTAGATCCGCCTTCACACAATATAATAAATGTTCTACATCCACACCTCTTTCATGAAGTGCGTCACTTACACTGCTTGGCATACTATAAAAATAGTTCAAGTTCTGTTCCTCTTTTCTTACTCCCCAAAGCGCCCTCTATTGCACTGTATAAATACCGACAAATCTAAGCGTCGGAGAAACTCTAGATTCTAAAACTCTAATACAAATTTTTGAAGTTTTAACAGCTTCAAATTTACAAATCTTAGCACTACCTACAACTGTTCCTTCATAGATTACTTTTTCACCTTCTTCAGTCTCCGCTAAAATTTCAAACTTTTCAATTCTTTGACTAAGTGCTAAAGCTTCTTCTAAAACAATATGATTAATTTCATATACGTCGTCAAATGCAAAGCAGATTGTATCTGCTTCTGTACCATCTGGTGCTTTATAGTAATCTTCATTACGAGTTGTTACATGCTGTACCGGATACTCAGCCTGTGCATGTAGAGATGTAATATGTGCTTTTTCAGTAATACATTCTTTAAAAGTCTTTTTAAGATAACTTGAAAGTTCTTTAAGTCTTTGTACATCTGCTTCATGAATAAGCCCTCTTGTATCAACAGGTATATTTAAAAGTAGAGAGGCATTGCCACCTACAGAGTTATAAAAAATTTCAATTAATTTTTCTAAAGGTTTGACATGATCATTTTCACTTTCATGATAAAACCAACCTGGTCTAATAGAAGTATCTACCTCTGCTGGATACCAGATTAAATCTTTTTCATCTTTTAAGACTTCACGGCTTCCAAGATCTTGATCCATTGGAGTAATTGGACGTTCTCTAAATTCTGTATTATCTTCTTGCTGACTATTTTCTGCTATAGTCTCCTGTTTACTTAAACGTCTAGGTACAACATTCCATTCTGCTTTACGGCAATGACCAGCTTCATTCCCACACCATCTTACATCTTCCCCACAGATTGCTGCAACAGCATCTGGTTGATGCTCTCGGATGACTTGATGATAAAGCTCCCAATCATACTCTTGTTTTTTACCATTTGGTCCTTCTCCACATGCACCATCAAACCATACACTAAAGATTTCCCCATATTGTGTAAGAAGCTCCGTTAATTGTTTTACAAAATACTCATTGTATTTTGGAGAATCACCATAGCAAGGTTCATGCATATCCCATGGTGAAAGGTATACACCAAATTTAAGACCATATTTTTTACAAGATGCTGCCATTTCACCTACAATATCACCATTTCCATCTTTGTATGGACTATTCTTTACACTATGTTCTGTATATTTACTTGGCCATAAGCAAAAACCATCATGGTGCTTACAAGTTAAAATAACAGCTTTCATCCCTGCTTCTTTTAATGTATGACACCATTGGTCTGTATCTAGTTCTGTAGGATTAAATCTTTGAGGATCTTCTTTACCTGTTCCCCATTCTGAATTGTAGAAAGTATTCATCCCAAAATGGATAAAGGCATAATACTTTAATTCATGCCATTTAAGCTGTCTTGGAGATGGTATAACTGAAACTAATCTTTCTGCTAAACTGTTCATCTTTCATATCCTCTTTTCTTTTAAATCTAAAGGTTAATAATAGTTGTTGTTCCTGCTTGACACTCTAATGTATGGAGTACACCATTTATCCTAAGTGTACAGCTTCCCTCTTTTAAACCACGTAAAGTCACCTGCACTACTTTATGATTTTGCCATTTAAAATCTAATGTATAGCCACCTCTGGCTTTTAATCCTTTCACCCTACCATGCGACCAATCTTTAGGTAATGCTGGTAGTAGTTCAATCACATCTGTATGACTCTGCATTAAAAGCTCACAAACACCCGATGTAAATCCAAAGTTTCCATCAATTTGGAATGGTGGATGTGCACATAATAGGTTTGCATAGGTTCCACCACCCCCCATATTAATACCGTCCATACCAATATAAGTAAGCTGTTTCTTAATACAATCTAGTGCTCTTTCACCTTTTTTTAGTCTAGCCCACAGATTAATCTTCCAAGCTAGGCTCCAACCTGTACCTGCATCGCCTCTTCTTTCTAATGTCACTTCACAGGCTTTTGCTAACTCTGGTGTATGATCTGGTGTAATTTGATCTCCCGGATACAGACCATATAAATGTGAAACATGTCTATGATGCTGATCAGACTCTTCAAAATCCATAAGCCACTCTTGAAGCTGACCATGTTTGCCAATTAGATAAGGTGGCAGTTTTTCTTTTGCAACCTTTACCTCTTCTAAAAGCTCATCTCGTTCATTTAAAAGGGTACAGATTTTTTCATAAGTCTCAAATAACTCTTTTAAAATAGCTATATCCATTGTGGAAGCTATCGTGGCTGCATAAGTATGACCTTTAGCATCTTTAAAAGTATTTTCTGGTGAGGTAGACGGTATAGTCACATAATAGTCTTGGTAAGGTACTAAATAGCCTAGATAAAAACGAACTGCTTCTTTAATAATAGGAAAGGCTTCTTCTTTTAAGAAAACCTCATCTTGATTAAAAATATAATGCTCCCATAAGTGTCTACATAACCATCCCGAACTCATTGGCCAGAAAGCATAACATACTGGTGAACAGTTTTGCTCATAATGTCCTACAGGTGTAGCCATTCCCCAAGGATCTGTATTATGATGGCTTACCCATCCATCAAGCCCATAAAGTTCTTTAGCAGCCTTTTGCCCCGTCTTACTCAGCTTTTTAATGAGGTCAATAAGGGGAATATGGCACTCAGAAAGGTTAGTCGTTTCCGCCGGCCAGTAGTTCATCTGTGTATTAATATTAAGCGTATAGTTACTGCTCCAAGGTGGTCTTACTTCACTATTCCAAATACCTTGCAGATTGGCAGCGAGCGTACCTGGCATAGATGAACTAATCATCAGATAACGTCCGTAATTAAAGAGTAATGTAATAAGTGCTGTATCTTTACATCCTTCTTCTTCAAATAAACGTAGTCTTTCATCTGTTGTCCTATCTGTTTTTGCTTCTCCAAGTTCAAGCTGCATGGCATTGAAATAATGCTGATAAGCTTCTATATGTCTTTCTCTAAGTGTTTCATAAGGCATATGAGAAATATTTTCTAACTGTTCTGCTACTACACTTGCAGGGTTATACCCTATTTCCTGCTCAAAATCACTTGTTGCAGTACTTATTAATACTATTTCATCTGCGTCTACAATATGTATTGTATCTTCTTCTATATGTACTAATCCTGTGGTCTGTACCCTAAGTCCCATAGCATAAGCTATTCCTTTGCCTTCCTTATATACCACTGGATCTTCGCAGTGATAATAGTTAGGTGCCACATAAGTAGGTGCATGACCTGTTAATATTAAAGTATGTTGTGTCTCACCTTCTACTATACCCTTTAATGGAGACTTAAGCTTTAACTTTAAGTTAAGCATCGTCTTAGATGCTTTAAGCTTTAAGACAAAGACTTTGTCTTCTATTGAGCAAAATGCCTCCTGCTCATAACTTATACCTTCCTCTATATAAGTTTCTTTATACAGCGATTGAGTTAAATCAAGCCCTCTACTGTATTCTTCTAGATCTTCCCCAAATCTTTCTTCTCTTCTTTCTAAAGTTAATGTTGCTAGTGGCAAGTAAGCCTCTGACCAGTCTCCTAGTATATTTTCTTGAAGACTTTTCTCAGCTGCTTTATAATCTTCCTCTAAAATAGCAGTTCTTATAGCGTTCCAATCTTTCTTATCTGAAGGGTTGCTTTTATTTCTGCCTTCTCCGGACCATAAAGTATCTAAATTAAAATCTATACGTGCTACATCTATTCCCCCGAATAACATGGCCCCTAGTTTGCCATTGCCTAAAGGCAATGCTTCATTCCATTTTGTAGCTGGTCTGTTGTAATATAAGTATCTACTCGCATGATTCATAAAATATCTTCCCTCTTATTTTTTATATAATATTAAAGACGAGGCACTCTAAAGTATCCATTCGAGGGGAATTAATAATCACGAACTGAATACAAAAGAATGACTCGCCTCCAACTTATTCATTCAATATGTTTTTAACCTACGATACCTGAACGCTCTAAGTTTTCTACTAACTTACGTTGAGCTAGGAAGTAAATAATTAAAAGCGGAATTAAGAAAATAAAGAGTGCCGCTTGTTTTGTTGCATCAAAAGTCATTTGATTAGTGAGGAAAATGTCAAAGTGCTTGAAGAGTGCATCATTAACTGCCTCACGTCTTGTTGGGTCAAACATACGTTGTAATATAACGCTTAAGTATGGTCCATCTGGATGGAAGTAGTTTGTATAGTATACATCTCCATAGTTCCATACAAATGAAAGAACTCCTACTGTCATAACTGGTGGCATAGCATTTGGTAACATAATTTTGAAATATGTACGGTAGAAACCACAACCATCAATTACAGCTGCTTCTTCAAATTCATTTGGCATTGTAATGAAAAACTGTCTGAAGATGAAAATGAAAAGTCCTTGTTTAAGACCAAATCCAAGGAATGCCATTAAGTAAAGTACATAAGGTTTATTAATAAGATCTATTGTTCCACCTGTAAACATTGTGATAAGACCTAAAACATCAAACTGTTTAAAGTGAAGGTATTGAGAAATAAGCAGTGCTTGTGGTGGTACAAGAATTGTTAATACAACTAATGCAAAGATAATATTACGTCCTCTAAAGTTAATACGTGCAATAGAGTAACCCGCCATGGCGCTCATAAAAATCTGAATAGCTGTAATACTTAAAGCATAAAGTACCGAAATCACTAAACTTCCAATACTTCCACCCATAGCAATCTTAAAGGCTGCCCTAAAACTTACTGTTGAGAATTCTTTAGGAATCCAAACAACGTCTGGATTTCCTAAATCACTCATTTCCCCAAATACTGTTGGGAAAAGTTTTAAAAGTGGGTATAAAATAATGAAGCAAAGTCCTACTACTAATGAGATGAAGAAGACTTTTTGAACAAGGCCCATCGCTTCTTTTTTGATACGATAACCTTCCCATGGTATTTTAGCCTTTTTAA
>JAHLFD010000069.1:0-3517 GCA_018883975.1 Candidatus Niameybacter stercoravium | reverse complement strand
CTTACAACTTTTGTTTTGAAAATTCAAGTATATAAAATAATACTTTAAATTAAACTAAAATATTAAAATAAAAAGTGAGTGTAATAATTATTACTAAAAAGTATTTTTTATGGGGTAAAACTTTTAAATATAAATAATAAATGTTATACTTGTGTTAAATAATTATATATTTATACATAGAAAGGGATTTCATAGTGGAGAAGTATATTGTATCGATCTTTAATATTGCAGCCTCCATGGGTAAAATCGCAGATCTTGTAGATAAAAAGTTAACAGGGCATCATAGACGTGTGGCCTATATAGCAGGAAGATTAGCTGAAGCCTTAAATCTTTCATTAGAAGAACAAGATGAAATTATACTTGCTTCACTTGTGCATGATATAGGAGGGATATCTACTAAAGAACGATTAGAAGATATTGATTCTTACAATGAGTCAGAACATCATCATGCAGAAAGTGGCTACAAACTTCTTTCCTTATTTAAACCATTTAATCAAACTAGAGAGATTATAAAATATCATCATGTTTGTTTTAAGGAAAGTATAGGCATATAGGAGCACATATTCTGTATATGGCCGACCGTATTGATGCATTAATTGTTGGTAGCAATAAAAATATTCTCTTATCTATGGATGAGATTAGAGTACATATTACTTTAGGATCTGGTGAGCAGTTTATGCCACAGTTAGTAGAGGCTTTTTAAAGATTAGCAGTAAGGAAGCTTTTTGGCTAGATAGCATAGAAGGGGTAAAGATAGAACCGAAAAGTGAAAAATATAAAAATACAGAGCTTCATACAAAAGAGATGATAGAAGTTGGGCTGTTCTTTTCTCAAATCATAGATTTTAGATGTAATTTTACAGCAACACACTCAAGTGGTATTGCTGCTGTATCAAGTGAGCTAGCAAGATTATATGGTCTTAGTAAGAGAGAATGTGCATTAATGCGTTTTGCAGGGGATATGCATGATATAGGTAAACTAGCTGTTCCTATAGAAATTATAGAAAAGCAAGGGGAGCTTAATGAAGAGGAGGCAAGACTGATTAAGATGCATACCTATTATACCTATCAAATCCTGAGTGACATAGAGGGAATTGGACAGGTAAGAGAATGGGCTGCATACCATCATGAGAAAAATGATGGTACAGGATATCCCTTTGGTTTAAGTGGTAACGACATTAGTGAAGGGTGTAAGATTATAAAGGTTGCAGATATTTTTACTGCACTTAGAGGAGAAAGGCCTTATAGACCAGCTATGAAAAAGGAAAAAGTCCTACATGTTTTCGAGCACTTAGAGGAAGATGAGGAAATACTTCATGGTATTATTAATTGTTTAAAAGAAAATTATGACAAGCTGGATAAGGTTAGCGCTAAGGCTCAAGAAGAAGCGATAGAACGTTATAAAGCATTTATAGAATGAAGGAAGGTTAGTTTGCACCATGGTTATATTAACAATTATGGCAATAGGAATGCTGATTGGAGGATGGATTTTCCCTCAGAAATGGCATACCTACAATAATAAATTACAAGTAGTAAGTATCGTAATACTGATTTTTTGTATGGGAATAAATTTGGGAAGTAATGATGATTTTATGAGTCAACTACCTAGAATGGGGTTAAAAGGCTTCATATTTGCTATTATTCCTATTCTTTTATCTGTAGGAGTAGTGTATCTGTTAACAAAGCATCTTATGAAGGAGAGGAAAAATGATTAAAGCTATTATACTTAGTTTAATAATAGGTGTGGCATATGGGCAGTTCTTTTTAGAACCTAGTCATGCAGTAAATTTTAGTTATTTGTCAGATATAGCATTAGTTGTACTTATGTTTTCCGTAGGCATTAGTGTAGGAGCTAATAAGCAAGTGTTTAGTAAGATTAAAGAGCATCATATTAAAATACTTATTATTCCAATAGGAATTATTATAGGTTCTATTGCAGGGGGATTTTTATGTAGTATACTAATGGATATGCCACTTAACGCAAGTGTGGCTATTACATCAGGACTTGGATGGTATAGTTTATCAGGGGTACTTATTACAGACCTTGCTGGAGCAGATTTAGGTACTATAGCTTTTTTGGCGAATTTATTTAGAGAAATACTTTCTTTTATGCTTATACCTATAGTAGCTAAATATTGTAATCACTATACAGCAATTGCACCAGCAGCTGCAACAAGTGAAGATACTACACTTCCGGTACTTATTAAATATACCAGTGAAGAAGTAGTCATTATGGCTGTTATTAATGGAGTTATTTGTTCCATGATGGTACCGGTCCTCACTAATCTATTTTATCGCATTTTATAACGGGGGAAGCGCTAGATGGTAACGGAGATTTTATTTTTTATTATAGCTTTGTTCCTTTTAATAAGTGGACTTGACTATATATTTGGAAGTAAGCTAGGTTTAGGAATTCAATTTAAAAAAGGTGTAGAGGCATCAGGAAACTTAGCACTTAATATGATAGGGATTTATATACTAGCTCCTCTTTTAACAGAAGGGCTTATGACTGTAATTCTTCCGATTACAAGTATTTTTAAAGTAGATCCTTCTCTTGTTCCAACAAGTTTCTTAGCTGTAGATATGGGAGGCTACCAATTAGCACAGAGTCTGGCTATGAATAGTGAAATGGCAGATTTTTCTGGCATACTACTTGCATCTAACTTAGGTGCAACGATTAGTTTTTCTATACCGGTTGCTTTAGGAATGATTAAAAAAGAGGATTTACCTTTCTTTTTAAGAGGTCTTGTAATAGGGATTATTGCCCTGCCTTTCGGATCATTTATAGGAGGCCTTGTGCAGGGGATAGGTATATATGAGTTACTTAGAAATTGTATGCCACTTTTTGTACTTAGTTTTGTGCTAGCGTATTGTACAATGCGTTATACGAATCAGACAGTGAAGTGCTTTGGCATATTAAGTAAGGTTATTGTTACTATGAGTATTATAGGACTAATTGCTATAGGACTTGAAGTTGTACTGGGTATTTCAATTTTACCAGTGCATACACCTCCATTAAGTGAAGCAGCAGAAATTGTGGTACGAATAGGATTATTTTTAGCGGGTGCTTATCCAATGCTTAAAGTAGTAGAGCACCTTATGATAAGATACTGCAGGCCTATTGCAAAAGTACTTAAAGTAAATGAAACAACTATTGTGGGGATGATTGGTAGTCTTGCAAGTAATTTGCTTACATTTGCTGAAATTGAGCACATGAATCATAAGGGAAAAGTTTTAGCCAGTGCAGTGGCCATTAGTGGCGCTTTTGTTTTAGGTGGTCAGTTAGCTTTTGTAAGTACGCTATCTAGTGAAATGGTTATTCCTTTTATTGTTTCTAAGTTAATTGGTGCTGTTCTAGCTATAATCATCGTTCAATTAACTTATAAAGAGGTATAAAATGTTTAAAAATGGGCAAACCTTTTAATGCTTTAAAATTCATATAAGGAGGTTTTGCACATGGCTAAGAACAAGAATAACAAAGAAAAGACAAGTGCTAAATCTAAGAAGAACAAAAATAT
>JAHLFD010000068.1:0-10067 GCA_018883975.1 Candidatus Niameybacter stercoravium | reverse complement strand
GTTCTTATCTTCTTGTCTACTTCTTATCCTCTTACCTACTTCTTATTTTTTATTGCAGTACTCTTCTACCATAAAAATAAGTTCATGTAACACTGGCATAAGCAGGATAATACCACTAGCCTGTAAACCTTTTGGATGTATGTAATAACCAAGTAAAGTAAGAATAAGTCCAAATGTAAGGATGAGGCATCCTGTAAGGAAGGCCTGTGCCTTAGTTGAACGTACTTTAGCATGGTCTCCATAGGCTAATAACGCATAAAGAGGTACAACTGTCCCTGTTCCTGCTAGATAAAAAAATAAAGGCACAATCCAAATATGCCTCATCATCTTATAAGTAACTAATTTCTTATTCTCATAAATAGGTACGCTATAAGCATGATGCCAGCCACTTGCTATAACCAACAAGCCTTCTATAATATGTAAGATTCCAACTAAACTAATGAGCATGGGATAATTGAGTTGATAAAAATTTTTCCCTATAATCCGCATTGCCCCTTCTATCATAAAAGCCACTGGAATCACATAAGAAAAGCAACCAAATCTCGGGTGTATCATAATGAGTAAAAAGGCAATAGGTATTAAAACTAAAATATTAGTATCTACTTCAAAATTGATTCCCTTATAAGATAGAAGACTGCTACCTATAATACCTATGAATATCCCCACTATCAAATCTTGTCCAATTGCACCGGTTAAATATTTGAACGGGATTTTTCCCTTTATCTTTTCTATTTGTCTTTTGTAAACAACTATACTATATAAGACCATAATAAAAAAAATGGGGTCTCCTAATATGAGCCCCATTTTCCTAGCCATATACAGTATAGCATACTGTACAAAAGCCGTCATAGTTAGCCCCCCGCCTTATTGAATCTGCTCTTTTAATACCTCTACAGCTTTTTGAAGCTGTAAGTCTTCACTGTATTCTAACTTAGCTTTTATCATAAGTTCAGGTGCTAAATCTACTTTATAATCTGGTTCAATACCTTCTCCTTGGATACACACACCACTTGGAGTAAAGTATTGAGAAGTTGTTACTTTAATAGCTGATCCATCTGTAAGCGGCATAATGGTTTGCACAATGCCTTTACCAAATGTACGATTACCTACAAGAATAGCTCTATTATGGTCTTTTAAAGCCCCTGATAAAACTTCTGACGCACTGGCACTTCTTTCATTAACCAGTACTACAATAGGTATGTCTACATACTGATCATCTGAAGTCATTTCTTTGACTTTACCATTTTTATCTTTTGTGGAGACAATAACGCCTTCTGGAATGAGTTCATCTACTATTTGAACAGTTACATCTAAAAGACCACCTGTATTATCACGTAGGTCGATAATAAGCCCTTCAGCGTTAGCTTTTGTGCCTTCATCTAATGCTTCTTTGAACTGGTCATAGGTGAGTTCTTCAAAAGAACTAATTTTAATATAATTTATATCGTATTCTAACATTTTATGTGAGACTGAAGGATAAATGACATTTTCACGCTTCATTTCTAAATCTAATGTTTCATTGGTTGAAGGTCTAAAGACAGTTACAGTAACTTTTGTCCCTGGCTTACCTTTAATAATTTTAGGTGCTTCATTAAAATCATCTCCTGTGAGAGGCTGCCCTTCTGCTCCTACAATTTTATCCTTTGATAACATACCCGCTTTTTCTGCTGGAGAACCTTCAAATACATCTGTTACAAGAATAGTATTATCTGTCTGATCAACCATCATTTGTACACCAATTCCTGCATAGACACCACTGGTCTTTTCCATAATACTATCAAATTCTTCTTTTGTATAATAAGTGGTATACGGGTCACCTACAGAAGATACAAGTCCTTTATAAATACCTTCCTCCATGGCTGTCTTATCCAGTTCACCAACATAATATTTGTCTAATGTTTTTTCAATGACTTCAATCTTTTTATCAATAAGATCATATTTGTCTGCAAATACTGTCATCCCAAATAAGATAGTTGTTGATAATACAAAGCCAATTGCTGTACCTTTTATAAAACTTTTTTGTTTCACTTTGTATCACATCCTTAAAATTAATTAATGATAGGTTACGTCAAACTGTAAATTCTTATCCTTATTTTAATGCCTCTATTGCTTTTTGCACTACAACATCATTCTCTAGTTTTAACATACCTGTTGTAACGAGTTCTAATGTATTATCTGTAGTAGTTTTCTGCATAACATCTGGTGTAATGCCTTCATCCATAATCTGATTACCTGTAGCATCTAATACAATACCTGTAGTGATAGAAAGGCCTGAGCCATCTTCTAAAGGAACACGTATATGTGTTGTGCCATTTCCTGCTGTCTTATCACCTACTACAGTCCCTCTATCAAAAGCCTGCACAGCTGCTGGGAAAGCTTCTATAACACCTTCAGTAAATGTACTAGTTAGTACTACTAGCGGTATATCATAAATAGCTTCTGTAGTACTATAAGGCGTAACTGATCCATCTTTGTTCTTTACAGAAAAGACTTCTTCATTACCGATAAAGAGATTAGTCAAAGCTTGTACAGCTTCGCAGTTGCTACTAGAAGCGCTTCTAAGATCTAAAATAAGCTGTGTAGCACCATCACTAAGCAATTGATCAATAGTTTGCTTTAATAAGTTTGGTGTATCCTCTACTAGGCCACTCAGTTCAATATAGCCAATATTATCTTTTAGTAACTTAGAATCAATTAGATTAACTTCTACTACATCCACTACAAGCTGAACTGTTTTAGTTTCAGTCTCCTCATTATTCATAAACACATATTCGACCGGATTGTTTCCTGTATAGGCTAACTTTTCATAGATTTTTGTATCGTTAGAGCCCATGGCCTTGATGCCATCAATTTCAAAGATTTTATCTCCTACTACGATACCTGCTTGATCAGCAGGAGAGTTAGGCACTACATCAGTTACGACTAAATGTTGGTTCGTAATCCCCCATGTGAAACGAATGCCTGTACCAATATAATTCCCCTGCTCTTCTGTTTCTTCTTTGCTGAAGTTATCGGCATCTAAGTAGGTCGTATAACCATCGCCTACACCATACACATATCCTTTATAAATTCCCTCAGTCATATCCTCAGCATTACTTTCGCCAATATATGCTGTACGAATAACCTCACTAAGCGCCTTAGCTTTCGTTTGATTATAAGCACCCTTACTTAATAGCCCTGGCCCCTTCTGAACATCAGCCATAACTCCGCCTTGACCATTACTATTTAAATGACTTATTCCATATAAAGTGCCAACGCTTATAACACCAACTAAAATACCAGCGCCAACACCCATCCATCCTCTCTTCTCCACTAGCCTACCTCCTTAGGGACGGTTCATCCATTTTTATTATTTATTGAATCTTTCTCTTATTTGTTGGTAATACTCTAATATCTTTTATAGAAAGGAATTCCTTTATATGCCTAGAGTTGCACGTATTAAAACTAATAATAGTATGTTTCATATTATGATTCATTCTATCTCAGAAATTCAACTATTTAATGATACAGAGGATAAAGAAATTTACTTAGCCCTTATTAAAAAGGCCAAGGCTAAATTTAACTTTAAACTCTATGCTTTTGCACTTATGAATACACATGCTCATCTAGTTATTGATTGTTTTGGGAGTGACATTTCTAAAGTTATGCACTACCTAAATCTTTGCTACTCTATCCATTACAATAATAAATACAATCGTCGTGGTCCTGTGTTTCAGGATCGATTTAAAAGTAAAATCATTGATTCTACTAAATACCTCATTAATGTATGTACTTATATTCATGCCAATCCCAAAGATCTCTTAGGCAAAGATAGTAAATTAATAGACTACCCTTATAATAGTTTAATTGATTACATGCAAGGTTGCAATCGATTTAAAATTCTCGATTCTTCTTTTCTAATCGCCTTATTAGGATTAAATCAAACTATAAATAAAAAACAATATTATAGCTTTATTAGTCATGATATAGATACTTCTATTATTAAAGAAGTCGAAATTCCTTTCTATATGTCACAATCTAATACTACTAGAACTTATATTCCTCGCCTATTATCCCCAAATCTTATTATTAACTATGTAGCTCACTATCTTAATGTTTCTCCTAAATATATTTATATGAAGTATTCTCATGAATATACAACCTTACGTGCATTAACTTGTTTTATGCTCCATGCCTTTTCAAATCTATCTCATAAAGCTATTAGTAAATTGCTTGGTAATATTTCTATATCACGTATATCTTCTCTTATTAATCAAGGCGTATGCCTTGCAAGTCATATTTCTATTGTTGAAGATTTTATTCGCCTTAATGCTCAATAGAAAAATAAACCTCTATAAGCTTACTGCTCATACAGGTTTATTTCCTATGTTCAAATTTATATATCTCAACTCTGTCATATACATTTAAGAATGTTAATTTTGCGCTCACTCTAAACTTTTCATTCTAATAGTATATGTTTTTATTAATCTTTATGAACCGTCCCTATTTCTTTAAATAATTCCACGGGGAGGTGTGTCTGCCGTTGATGCGGACTTCGAAGTGGCAATGATTACCTGTAGAACGTCCGGTGCTGCCGATTTTGGCTACTTGTTGGCCTTTACTTACTTGATCACCTACATCAACTACTACAGAGGAGTTATGTCCATATATAGTTACAATACCGCTTCCGTGATCAATCATAACTGTATTACCAAATCCATTTACCCAGCCAGCTACAATAACTTTACCGCTTGCTGCTGCATTAACGCGTTTGCCATATGGCGCAGGTATATCAATACCTTGATGGAACTCTGGAATCTTTAGTACAGGATTTTCACGTGGATTATATTCTGAACTTATTCTGTAGTATCCTGGTACAGGCCATTCAAACTTTCCACCACTGTATTTTACTGTGCTATTCTCCGTCAGCCTTTTAATATCTTTTTCCAACTGTTTAGAAATAGCTTCCATCTCATCGATTTCTGCATTTAGGCTATTTGCCTTAGAATCCTTCGCCTTAATTTTAGCATTTTTATCTGCTCGCATGCTTTCTAGCTCTTTCATAGCTGAACTTTGATTAGCATACAGTTTCTTAATTTCAGCTTCTTCTTGTTCAAGTGTTTGCTTTTTATTCTCAATCACTTTTTCTTGTTGTTCATATTCTTCTAAAAGCTGATTATCATATTCCGAAATAACTTTTATGTATTTAGTACGATTAAGCAATTCGCCTAAACTTCCTGATGAAAAGATCAGTTCTATGTAGCCAGATTTTTTATTTTTGTACATCTGAGCCATACGCTCTTTTGTGGCTTCATACTGATACTCTTTTTTCTTTATAGCATCGGCTAGTTCATTTTCTGCTTTTTGTACCTGAGCTTTCTTTGTTGCCATATCATTTTCAATGGCTAAAAGTTTTTCTTCAGCATTTATAATCTTTCTATCAAGTGCATCTACTTCTTTTTCTAGCTGCGCTTTTTCCGCTTCTACTTGTTTAAGCTGATTCTTGGAATCTTTAATGTTTTGCTGAGCAGCCTCTAGCTCGTCTTTCTTCTTGCTTATACTTGAAGCCTGAAGTGGCATAATACTTACCGTAATAATAGTCAGCCATAAGACTAATCCATTTCGTTTCATTCTATGCCTCCTATACCTTAAGGTGTTTACGGATGGCAATCGCACTACCTATCATACCGATCCCTACACCAATGGCAACAAAGATAGGGACAAGCCCCTGCATAATTTGCGCACTAGGTACAAGATGCATCCCACCCATAAAACTTCCTAATGAATCTCCCATAACCTCTATCAAGAACTGATACCCTTCTTTAATAGCATAAATAGGAATCATACAGCCAATAATCCCAATAAGCACACCTTCTACTACAAAAGGTAAACGGATAAAGGCATCCGTAGCGCCTAAATACTTCATAATATTAATCTCTCTACGTCTTACATAGACAGTTAACTTAATGGTATTAGTAATCAAAAGAAGTGCAATAATAACTAAGCATCCAATAATGACAGTAGATACAAGCTGAATAGATCTATTCACATTCATAAAAATCTTAGACTCATTTTTAAAGTATTCTACTTGCAGTTCTGGCACTGCACTTAGTTTGGCTACAACTTGATCTTGATTTTCTATTTGATCTACTTTAATTTCAAAAGAAGCTGGTAATGGATTATCATTTTTAAACTGCTCAAACAGCGTATCGTTTTCTTGGCCCTGCGCGAAAGTTTTAAGTGCATCTTCTTTAGATACATAAGTCACCTCATTGACATGAGGCGTATTCTTAATAAGAGCTGCTATCTCTGTAAGCCTTGCTTCCTCTATTTCTTCATTAACATAAGCAGAAATGCCTAGCTGCGTCTCTACTTGATGCATAATATACTCAATATTTTTAGCTATGGAGTAGGACATACCTAAAATGAGGAGGCATAGCACTATAGTCCCTGCGGATGCAAGTGCCATAAGACGATTTTTCCATAGCCCAAGAATCCCTTCTTTAAAGAGATACTTGATGGTATTCCATTTCATCCTCATAGCCCTCCTCATAGATGTCTTTTACAATCATACCGCTATTCACTTCTATTTCGCGTTTTTTCATTAGGTTTACAATTTCTCTCTCATGTGTTGCCACAATAACTGTAACCCCTCTTAGATTAATATCTTGAAGCAAGGTCATAATTTCCCATGATGTTGCTGGGTCTAAATTTCCTGTCGGTTCGTCTGCAATCAAAATAGGCGAATTATTGACAATAGCACGCGCAATGGCTGTACGTTGCTGTTCCCCCCCTGAAAGTTCATGTGGGTAACATCTTGCTTTTTTAGCCAGCCCTACAAGTCCAAGTACAACTGGCACAGCTCTTCTAATCTCTTTATTGGTTGCCTGCACAACTTGCATAGCAAATGCTACATTTTCATAGACTGTCTTATTTGGCAAAAGCCTAAAGTCTTGAAAAACAACTCCAATGTCTCTTCTTAAATACGGAACTTGTCTACGTCTTAGCTTGGTAATCTCTTTATTATTTATACTAATTTTACCATGTGTAGGTTCTATCTCTTTTAGCATGAGTTTAAGTAAGGTGGATTTGCCTGAACCACTATTTCCTGTAATAAAGACAAATTCTCCTTTTTCAATACTCAGTGAAGTGGGTTTAATCCCTACTGTTCCATTAGGATAGGTTTTAGAGACATTATTTAAGTAAATCATTTGGCTCCCCCCACTTTATAGCTTCCCAGTATTTTGTCTCTCCATATATTCCATGTACTGGCTTACCATAATTGTAATCTTAAATACAATAGCGTCGTCGAATTTTCTAAGGTCGAGACCTGTCATTTTAAGAAGTTTATCTAAACGGTAAACAAGGGTATTTCTATGGATGTAAAGTTGTCTTGATGTTTCTGACACGTTCAGGCTGTTTTCAAAGAATTTATTTACAGTCATCAGTGTTTCTTCATCAAAGTTTTCTACTTTTTTACCTTTTAAGACTTCTTGGATGAACATTTTGCAAAGTGGTAATGGTAATTGATAAATGATACGACCAATTCCTAACTTTGAATAAGTTGAGATATGATCTTCACAATTGAAGATTTTACCTACCTCAAGTGCCATACTTGCTTCTTTATAAGAGTTAGAAACATCTTTAAGGTCAGATACAATTGTACCTACTGCAATATGCACGTTGCTCATAGCTTCTGCAGTTAATGTGTCATAAATCATTTTTGAGTAAGTATCTACTTCTGTTTCTTCTCCTGAATTTACTTCTTTTACTAAAATGACACTACGTTCATCTACTGCTGTCACGAAATCTCTTGATTTATCTGGGAAAATATTTCTTAATACTTCTGAAATATTGCCTTCTTTACTTTGGTTAGATTCAATTAAAATTACTACACGTGGTACAGCATTTTCAATGTGTAATTTTTTAGCACGACTATAAATGTCTACTAATAAAAGATTGTCTAAAAGTAAGTTCTTTACAAAGTTGTCTTTGTCGAATCTTTCTTTATACGCTACAAGTAAGCTTTTAATTTGGAAAGCAGCAAGCTTACCTAATTTATAAGCTTCATCATCTGCACCACTTACAGCAAGTACATATTCTACTAAATATTCATCATAAATTTTAAAGTAATGTAAGCCTTGCATTTCTTGACTATCTGCATGTGAATTAATGAAAGCTTCTACTTCTGGTACATATTCTGTTGTACCATTTTCAATAGTTGTTGCTACAATTTTGGCTTCAGCATCTAGTATATTAAAATCACGTCTTGTAATATTCTTAAGGCCGTCAATGGTGTTTTGTAAAATTTGGTTCGAAATCACATCTATCAGCTCCCAACTTGTTATCAATTTAAAATAGTTTTATCGCATTATATCTTATTTTATCCTATTTTAGTATAAAAAAAAAGTGGCTAGCCTCCTTTTATCAATAAATTTACACCTTTTTTAGAAACTATTAAAAAAAGCCCACTCTTACGAGCAGGCTTTTTATACACTAATAAATTAGTTTGTAATTGTAAGTTGTGTTTCGATATCGAAGATATGAACTTTAGTTGTATCGATACCGATAGCAATTGTGCTACCTGGTTTAGCTTTACAGCTTGGGTTAACACGACCTGTTACGTTGTGGCCTTCGCATACCATGTAAAGGTATGTTTCAGAACCAAGCATTTCTGTTACTTCTACTGTAGCAGAAACAACTGAGAATTTAGCTTTTTCATGGTCACCTACTGTATCCATATCTGCCATATGTTCTGGACGGATACCCATCATAACTTCTTTACCTACGTAGTTACCAGCTTTTAATTTTTCAGCTTTTTCTTGTGGTAATGCAACTGTTGCATTTCCGAAAGTAAGAGCTAAATCTGAACCGTTAGCTACTACTTTAGCTTCAACGAAGTTCATTTGTGGTGAACCGATGAAACCAGCTACGAATAAGTTTTCTGGTTGTGAGTATAATTTAGTTGGTGAATCAACTTGTTGGATGATACCATCTTTTAATACTACGATACGTGTACCAAGTGTCATAGCTTCTACCTGGTCATGTGTTACGTAGATGAATGTTGTTTGAAGTCTTTGGTGTAATTTAGAGATCTCTGTTCTCATTTGTACACGAAGTTTTGCATCAAGGTTTGATAAAGGTTCATCCATTAAGAATACTTTTGGTTCACGAACGATAGCACGACCCATAGCAACACGTTGTCTTTGACCACCTGATAATGCTTTTGGTTTACGATCTAAGCATTGATCAATATCAAGGATTTTAGCAGCTTCTGTAACACGACGTTCAATTTCGTCTTTAGGTGTTTTACGAAGTTTAAGACCGAAAGCCATGTTGTCATATACTGACATATGTGGGTATAAAGCGTAGTTTTGGAATACCATCGCAATGTCACGATCTTTTGGAGCAACATCGTTACATAATTTGTCACCGATCCAAAGTTCACCTGAAGAAATTTCTTCAAGACCAGCGATCATACGTAATGTAGTTGATTTACCACATCCTGATGGACCTACGAAGATGATGAATTCTTTATCTTGAATATGAAGATTGAAATCTTTTACTGCTACGAATCCATTTGGATAACGTTTGTAAATATTATTTAATTTTAATTCTGCCATGATTTTTCCCCCTTGGCTTAGTGTGATCTTATTTGTGATTACCTATGTGCAAAAACACACTACTTATTTAATAATATAAATATACTATATTTTAGGAGTCCATGCTATTCGCTATTTCTCTAAAATCCCTAATTTTATTTTAGTTAATAGTCATAAAAGTATTTTACAGTTTTTGGAAATACCTTCAATCCTAAGCATGTTTTTATGTCATATTCTACCCCATATAGCTAACCTGCACCGTAAATGCATTAAGTTTCCCATAATTTTGTTACTTTTTATGGTACTTCTCTCTATAGACTTCCATAACAAATTTAGGAAGCACAAGCATACGCTTTGCACGTGTTGGCTGCATCATTAAGCGATAGAACCACTCCAGGCCTACTTTTTGGAAGAACTCAGGCGCTCTTTTTACAACGCCTGCCATACCATCAAGGCTACCTCCTACACCAATAGCCACTCTAATAT
>JAHLFD010000067.1:0-7113 GCA_018883975.1 Candidatus Niameybacter stercoravium | reverse complement strand
TTCTGCATTTCTTCTGTTCCACATCAAGTACTCATTGCAACTTCTCCATATGATTCGTGTACTTTCATGTATAAGTTGCATTTGTCTATAACGCTGATAAGCCCAATCTTTAAACGCTGTTACAGCAAACTCTTTATTACTAGCATCGTGTATCTTACGTGCAGTAGCTTGAATCTCTGACCATCTTTGCGCAAGCATTAAGCTGTCTTTCATAAGGCTATACGCCTCTTCTACGTTCTCGCTGTTAAGGTCTAGGTAACGCTTAAAAATCTCATTGTACTGTTTGCAATCATCTGGCAGTATTTCTTGAAAGTCAGATTTAATCTTTGCCATTTTTAGCACCTATCTTTTCGTAACCTTCACACACTACGTCATACTGCTGTTTTGTTAACTCTAGCGGCTTACAATGATACTTCTTATACACCTCTTCCTGAACCTTCTCTTGAGTTCTTCCGGCTTTTTTACCAAGTGCATATAAGCGTTTTATTTGTGCCTCACTTAATGTTTTTTGTGTTTTGGTAAGACTAGGCAATTGAGTTCCTAATCTATAGCGTTCTACTCCATGATTATCTACTATAACAAGCCTATCTATCTCCTTGTTAGCGTTATATCCTATCTCTTTCACTTCAAATGTTATAGCAGGATAATACTTGCCATTGTTTTCTTTAATGTCATTAGGGCCTAAATTAATCCATATAAATGGCGCTGTGTAAAGCTCTCTACCTATGCCTAGGTTAAAGCATGCTCTCTTGAAGCTATCACTTGCCTGCCCTTTTTCCTTTTCAGTATTACTTTCTGTTCCTACATCTTGCTTAACAATCCAAAAGCCTTTATCTTGATCCCATACGCTGACGTTACAGAATAAATTTCCATTTATTAATTCATGGGTTCGCTGCCACCCAAGCACACCAAATGTTTCATCAAGTATCCTCATATCACACCGAGCATCTTTATAGAGCAAAACAGAACAACCATTCTTCTTAACCGTTTGAACTCTACATTCAATTTCATTGGCAGTTAATAACCTAATATTCATTTAATTACCACTTCCTCTGGTACATTAACTACACTTAACCCGTCAATTTCTAGCATTTCTCCTGTTGTAATATCAACTATGCCATCAATACCAATGCCTTCCTGTATAGCTAAACCAGATTTAAACTCTGACCACTTAAATTCATCAACTGTTTTTGAGTTGATAAGGTCTGTTCTGCCATTACTAGTTGCCCATTCAAGCAACTTCTTTTTATCATAATCAAGTTTCTTAGTGGCTTTTTTCAGCACCACATCACCACAAAGTAAGGATACCTTGTATTGGGTCTTGGTTTCTTGCTTAGGAACTACATCCATTAAAACTTTAAGTTCTTCCTCCAAGTGTCTAATACGTGTATATTGAAGTGCATCTTTATCTTGATAACTTTCTGTAATAGCTCTTACACGTTCTTCACAAACTGCTTTAAGTTCTTCTCTATGTGCATTAATACTTTTGATTTCTTCTATGATTTCATCCATGCGAGCCTTATTTTGTACAACTACTGGATCTAGTTCAATTTCTTTTTTCTTTGCCATATATTCCCCTCCTAAAATGGCGTACCATTTTTACGCCAACTCTTTACTTCTTTTTCTAAATCAGCCACTCTATTTCTTAATGCTATATTCTCTTGTACCAAATCATCATTGGTATAAGAGTTATCTATAAGCTCCTTATAAAGCTTAAGTTTTTCATTCTCTTGTGTAAGCTCTCTAATCCTGCTGTAATGAATGTCATGCACCATATTAATCAAATCTCTAACTGTTATTTCTTGGAGCATATTGCCTACCTCCATAAAAGGTGTTAACCTATATATAGGTCTTTTTCTATGCGCTGCCTTAATGGTGGCGCTTTTTACATACACAAAAAACTAACTATAATCGGAAGTATAAATAGGCTAGCAATCATAATGCCAAACACTATTCCACCTAAGATTTCGCCTAATAACTTCATTAGCGCACCTCTAAACTTATTTTTAAGGCCTTATCTACCCTTTGCATATCACTTTCGCTTAGCACATCGTGTATTTGAACTATTTCACATTTATCCACTGTATCAAGTTGTTCCAGTAACACCATGCTAGGTTTTTTAAGCCCTCTATACTCGCTGTCTATAACAACATGAGTAGGCATGTTAGGCTTTTTTATTACACTTGTGACAGCCGCTACTATAACAGTAGGTGCAAAACGGTTACCTACATTGTTTTGAATTACAATACAAGGTCTAAGTCCTCCTTGTTTACTACCTAAATTTTTCTGAAAATCAATCCAAACTATTTGGCCACGCTGAATATTCATTTATTTCACCTCTATACCTGTAAATTCCCCTCCGCTATTTTCTAACGACTTTAAAACTTCTACCTGTTTTATCTAATCTGTACTGGTCCAAATCTTCTTTATTGAATTTATATCCGCCCATTTCATAATGGGGTATAGAATCTAAATTAAGGCGTATCCATTTTTCTGACACATTCAAATACTTTGATGCTTGCTTTACATTCATAACATTTGGATAAACTTCAAACTGCATCATACTTAGAATTTCTTGCACCGCCGCTTTTACAGACTCCATAATGGTTTTCCTAATTAATTCCTCAAAGCCCATAAAGCCCTCCTTAATTTGCTAATACTATATTTAAACCTAATATTTCAGCCATTTCCTTCTTCTTCTTTATTGCCTTTCTTTTCCCTTGCAAAATATCCGTTATATAGGCATCTGATACTCCAAGTGCTTCTGCAAGGTCTCGATTTTCCCACCCTTTATCAATAAGTGCTTTTGCTACTTCTTTACCAAACAATGTGTACTCTTTTGTTTTAGCTCTAGCCATTTACTACACTCCCCTCTACTGCCCTAATCTCATTTGTGAGTTAGAACCTTTAATCATCAACTGTAATTCTTCGCTTAGTTCCCATTGTGGAATAATTTCTTTTGCTCTTTCAAAGTCTTTAACGGCTATATTTTTGTAGGAATTAACTTCAAACTTTCTTTTAAGCCATCTATAGATTTCTTTGAATGCTTTACTTGATACTGTTTTATTTTTATAAGCCGGGGCATCTGTTCCGCCCAACACACTAATTACCTTTTTGGATACAAGTGCCTGTATATCATTCTGTTGCCCATAATCAATAGTCATAGTGTTTTCTAGCTTGGTAATGCGAATATCCATTTCCTGTTGCTTGTGGTCTATTACAAATATGGCTTGTAATTCTTTGGAAAGATTCCCGTATGGGTTATGTTGTTCTGTTGAATAACTTCCTGTTTGCCTAATACTTGGTAATACCTCTGAGGTTACCCAACGTTTAAACTCTTTAGCTGATGGAAGTTTACTACTAAGTATTAGTGAGTAAAGTCCACTTTCATTTATGCAAATCATATTCCGATTTTGACCTGAGTCGGCAAATTGCCTTGTCAGCTTATCTTCTTCATCAACATGCTTTTTTATTGCATCTGCTGTATCTCTATACCCTAATGCTTCTGCTACATCTTTACCCACAAAATAAGGTTGTTGGTTGGTTCCTATTAATACAACTCTCACGTTCCCAAACTTATCGTTTTGGAAGGCTTTAATAAGTTCTTTTTTCATTTATTTCCTCCTTTACAAATTGTCTCATATTTTAGCAAAACAGCTTGACAGGAGTATATTTACGTTGTATTATTATATTACAGCGTAAATATACGCATTAAATGGTATAAAAAATAGACACACGTTGGGGAACGGATGTATTTTATGATTTGTACCCTATATTGATTGTGTAGATGTCGTTTTGTTTTGCTTAAACATAGTATATGCGATTATTTACGCATTGTCAATAATTAATTCGTAAATTTACGCATCTTTTTTTTGAAAGAGGCGAACATTATGGATATAGTATTGAGGATAAAATTACTTTGTGAACAGAAGAATATTACAGTTACTGAACTGGAAAGAATCGTAGGAATTGGTCGTAGCACAATAAGGAATTGGGATAAAAGTTCTCCTACGGCAGAAAAATTGCAAAAAGTAGCTGACTACTTCCATGTATCAGTTGACTACTTATTAGGAAGAGAAGAGCATTCTTTACCTCCTAAAGTACGCACAATTGCTGCTCATTTAGCTGATGAAGATATAACAGACCAAAAGATGGAACTGATAATGCAGTATCTAAATGCATTATTCGATGAAAAAGAAAAGGAAATTACAGAGAAAAAAGAAAGATAATATGCCATAGAAAGCATAGCCGTTCAATGTATAAAAAAATATCACTACAGATACTTTATGATCTATAAAAATGACCAAAGACAAAATAGGGGGGATTATTCTGACATACGAAGATTTACTAATTAAATATCAATCAGTAGTTTCTATTTATGAGATACCATTAGAATATGGTTTAGAAGGAGCATATAGAGACGGGATAATTTTCATAGATAAATCATTAAATGACATAGCTAAAAAATGTATTCTCGCCGAAGAGCTTGGCCATCATTTTACTAGTTCAGGGGACATACTAGATATTCGTACTATAAGAAATTTAAAACAAGAGCGCAAAGCTCATATTTGGGCAGTAAAAGAACTTATAACATATGAAAAGTTTCTGTCTGCTATAAAATTATATAGCTGTGACTATGACCGCGCTGAATACCTGCAAGTCACTATGTGGTTCTTACAAGATATATACTCGGTATATGGATATAAAGAAATGGAATATTGTTTTGAAAGTGCTACAGAATTATGTTTCTAAAGTAGCACTGCAAAGTATAGTGCTACTTTAATTATAAACTATACAAGGAGCTGATTAACATGGCATTAGAAAAAAGAACAAAAAATCCAGATAACAAACCTAATAAATGGAGAATCAGAGTTACTCGGAATGGACATAGATACGAAACTATGTTTTTTGGAAATAAAAAAGAGGCTATACAAGCTGAAAAAGATTTTATCTATCAAATAGATAAAGGGCTTGTGGGTAGCAACGAAAATATGTTATTTAAAGATTTATTTAAATTAGTTATGGATGAATATGTGCTACTCAAGTGCAGAAATAATACCCACAGAGTATATAATAATGCTTACACAAACCACTTAGGACCTATTTTTGGAGATTTACCCATAAATAAGATTAAACCTATAGATATACAAAAGTTTATAAATACAATGACCAAAAGCTATAGCCCTCTTACAATCAAATCTACCGCATCCGTTCTTAATAACACTTTAAAATTCGCTGAGAAATGGGAAATTATATCTCACAGTCCATATAGACACATAAAACTTCCTAAAGAACGTCCCATTAAATATACTGAGCTTATGAGCATGGAAGAAATTAATAAACTAATTAGTATTTATGAAAGTGAAACAAACCTGCTCCAAAAGGCTGCATTCTATCTTGCAAGTGGATGCGGATTAAGAAATAGTGAAATTCGAGCCTTAACGTTAGAGGATATTGACTTTAACACTAATACCATAACTGTAGATAAACAAGTCGGATTATATGATACAGAAAAAAGAACCTCTATACCAACCAAAACAGAGAGTTCTATAAGAAAAATATATATGCCTGTAGTTGTAAGTGATGTGCTTAAAGAATATATAAACAGCATGAAAAGTATTCCTATAACAAAACAACTATTCTACTCTTATAAATTGAATGGTCCAATAGATAGTCATGACTTAAGTAGGTATTTTAGAAAAATTTTAATAGCTAATAACCTACCTATAATAAGATTTCATGATTTAAGACACCTGCATGCCACACTCTTAATTAATGAAGGTGTAAATATTAAATCTGTATCTTCAAGATTAGGACACTCCAAAGTAGAAACTACATTAAAATTCTATACCCATAGCATTGAAGAATATGATAAAAAAGCTGCTGCTCAATTAGATTCTATTTTTACCCAACCAAAAAAGGGCAGTACAGAAACCGCCCTTTAAATTTAAAATTTACCCATTTTTTACCCATCAATTATATAAACCTTTTAAATACAAAGGATTTATTCTATCTTTCCGATATCGGATCTATACTGCATACCCGCAAACTGAATTTTCATGACTTCTTTATAAACTGCATTCCTTGCTTCTTCAAGTGTCTCCCCAAGTCTTGTCACTGCAAGCACTCTGCCGCCATTTGTTAAACTTTGTCCATCTACAAGTTTTGAACCTGCATGATAAAGGTAAGTATCTGTATCTAATGTATCTAGTCCGTTAATCACTACATCTTTTTCACTTGTTTCTGGATAGCCACGACTTGCAAGAACAACTGTCACACTTGGTTTGCTGTTCCATTTAAGTTCAATTTGATCAAGTGTGCCACTCATACAAGCATGAAATACATCTACTAAATCTGTCTCAAGACGAGATAAGATGCTTTGTGTTTCAGGATCACCAAAGCGTACATTAAATTCAAGTACTTTAGGCCCCTTTTCATCAATCATAAGGCCAATAAACAAAATACCTCTATAATCAAGTTCTTCTGCTTTAAAGCCATTAATAATAGGTTCTAAAATTTCTGTTTTAATTTGTGCCATTACTTTATCTGTAATAATAGGGTTTGGTGAGAAACCACCCATTCCCCCTGTATTAAGACCACCATCATTATCTAAAGCACGTTTATAATCTCTAGCTGTTGCAAGTGGTACAATACTTTTGCCATCTACAAAGCAAAGAAGAGAAGCTTCTATACCATTTAAAAATTCTTCAATAACAAGTTTATCGCCTGCCCCTTTAAACTTATTGCTGAAAATTTCACGAATAGCTGTTTCACCTTCTTCATAGCTCTGGGCAATAATAACACCTTTCCCTGCTGCAAGCCCATCTGCTTTTACAACTACAGGTAAGCTAAAAGTTCTAACTGCTTCTAAAGCTTTCGCTTCTTCTTCTTTAGTAAAGGTTAAATATTTTGCTGTTGGAATATGGTATTTAGTTAAGAAGATTTTTGTAAAATCTTTGCTTCCTTCAAAAGTACTGCATGCTTTATTTGGCCCAAATACATTTAACTGTGCTTCTTGGAAGGCATCTACAATACCGAGCACAAGTGGCTCCTCTGGACCAATTACTGTTAAATCAATAGCATTGTCCTTCGCAAAATCTACAAGTTTTTCAA
>JAHLFD010000066.1:0-9764 GCA_018883975.1 Candidatus Niameybacter stercoravium | reverse complement strand
ATCAATCGGTCTTCTCTTTCAATCCAATCTGTCTCATGTGCAGTCTGTTTTTCTTCCACTTGAGTAATAGGAAGGCTTACAATAAAAGTAGAGCCTTTTCCTTCTTCACTTTCTACGCAGATCGTTCCTTGTTGTAATTCTATTAAGCATTTAACCAGTGCTAATCCAATACCTGACCCTTCTTGCTTTCTCGAAAAAGAACTATCAACTTGGGCGAAGCGTTCAAAGATTATGGTGTGTTTTTCTTTTGGTATACCGATTCCAATATCTTTTACTAGGATTATCAACCTATCATCTATTATATTTAAATTAAGTTCTATGTAATCACCTTTATTTGTATATTTCACTGCATTAGAAAGTAAATTGAGTATAATTCTTTCAATTTTTTCTGGGTCACAAGCCATAATGAGCTCTTCTACTTCAGTATCAAAAGTAATAGAAAGGTCTTTGTTTTTAACATATTCAACTACTGACATAGTAATATCTTCTATAAGCCTTACAATATCGCAATTGATTAATTTCGCTTCGTAGTAACCAGCTCCAATCTTAGATATATCGGTAATATTGTTAATGAGCCTTAGTAATCTAAATACATTTTGTTTTAAAATACTATATTGACTAATGCCTATATAGCCTTGATAAAGTTGCTGATCATTAAATATTGGGATTTTTATGAGTTGATATTGTAAATTACCATCCTCATTTTTTATAATTCGTTCTTCATTAATAATAATACCTTTTCTAAGTACGCTTTAATCATCTTTGAATATATTTTTATCTAAGGTATCTTTATATATATTATTTGGATGTTGTTGTAATAGCTCATTTGTAGTAGAGAACCTATGTGTAGGGGTAAGCTGATTGACCATTGTAAGTGTATTAGCATTACTGTATTTATAATTATCATATTCATCTGCTATCCACACAGCATAGGGCATATTTTCTATGATTAATTCTAATTCCTTAGTGTTATATTCAGTTTGTGTATATTTCTGGATTACTAACCAATAGCTTTCTTGGCCATACCCTTGATCTCTAAATAGCTTACCTGATACTTGAATAGGGGGGAGTTGGTAACCACTTAATAGAATATCAACAGTTTGTTCTGTGAGTATTTCCTTTTCACTAATGATCATGTCAATTGACCCACATATTATTTTTTTGAGATGTTCATTATAGAGTCCGTCTTTACTATATTCTAATTGTTTTAATAGGATATTATTACAAAACTGAATTTTATAATTGTCATTAAAAATAACAATTCCTTTGATTAAATAGTCTAGCAGCATAGCTATGAGGTGTTTTACTTTATAATCCTGTTGAAAGATTATAGAGACGTTCTATAATATAAACTATAAAACATAATAAGGCGATTAAGGAGATTAAAAATCATGAATGATTTATTAGAAAATATCTATAGAGAAGCTAAAATAGTAGCTAAGGAGTTATGTGAAAAAGCCAAACTTCAGCCAGGTCAAATTGTTATTATTGGTTGTTCTTCTAGTGAGGTAGGAGGGGAACATATTGGGACACACTCTAGTCCTCAAATTGCTCAAGCTGTTTTTAAGGGCCTCTATGAAGTATTCTCTAAAGAACAAGTTTATCTTGCAGCTCAGTGTTGTGAGCATCTTAATAGAGTTGTTATTGTAGAACGTGAAGCTGTACCTTTTGCTGAGAGGGTGAATGTAGTACCTCAGCCAAAGGCAGGTGGTTCCTTTGCAACGACAGCTTACCATACGTTTAAAAATCCTATTGCTGTAGAGGAAATCTGTGCAGATGCAGGTTTAGATATTGGAGGGACCCTTATTGGGATGCACCTTAAGAAAGTTGCTGTACCTATTCGCCTAAGTGTAGATCACATAGGGAATGCAATTTTATTAGCTGCACGTACTAGACCTAAATTTATTGGTGGTTCTCGTGCTTTATATGATGAAAATATTCTTTAGGGTGTTATAGAAAGAAGTATTTTGTAGCCATGGCAACCTCATAAAAATTGGATTTAGCGTATACTAAAGACATAAAAGAAGTAAGGAGGATGACTATGAGTGCTTTTTTAGGACCTATTCACTATTGGTTGTATAATAAAATACAACATCAGCAGTCACTAGTAGATCAAGTGATTGCATTTGGAGAGGAAAAATATCACCTTTCTTTAGAAGAGCAATGTAATGAAAAATATGGGTTAACTGAAAGAAGAAACTTAGAAGAAGTAATTGATGAAAGTAATATTCATGGATGGTTACAAATACAAGTTTCAAGAGTCGAATATAAATTGGCTTATTGTGTGACAGAACTATTAAAACAAGAAGGTATGGAGTTAGAAAAGCTACAAGCAATTTTCTATAAACAAGGTGTAGAAAAAAGGCAAGTGCTAGAAAAAGGCTTAAATATAGCTCAGTTATTTAAAGTAATTCAAGACACTTTATTAAATGGTATGCCATGTGACCATGCAGAGGTAGTAGTGGAGCAAGATGAGAACTGTATTGTATGGCAAAGAAGAGTATGTGTACACCAAAAATACTGGGATGAAGTAGGTGGGAATGTACACAATTACTATGGATTAATAGAAGCATGGCTTACAGGCTTTGTTGAAGAGGGGCAAGAAAGCTTTATAAAAGAAAATGAAATCACTTATAAAATGAAGGCTTAGAGATTTCTCTAGGCCTTCATTTTATATAGGGACATATATTGACTAAAAAATATGATAAGGTTGAATGAAATATTTAGGGGGAAGAAAGTAAAAAAGAACCATAAGCAGATGCTTATGGTTCTTAGTGCTATATATTCAAAATAAAGGGGAGATGAATAAGCTAATGAGTATTAGCTTTTGGATGATTTAATGATAGCACTCAATTCTAGCCATCGCAAGGGTTCTCGATGAAAGTTCAAAATAGTTCACAAATCGTACATTAAGTTTATGATTTAGTCAAATTTATAATATAAATGAAATATTAGACATGCAAAAAGACAGGTACTATGTACCTGTCTTTTATAGAAACTCTTAGCGATTAAGTCTTTTGTTAATGTCTGTTTGACGATCAGTTGAATCTTTTAGGAAGCCTTTCATTAAAGTTTCAAAGTCTGCTGGTGGCGCTTCTTTTTTAGGCGCTCTTTGTGGTGCTGGCTTTGCATTTTTCATTGAAAGAGAGATTTTACCTGTCTCTGGGTCAATAGATAAAATTTTTACTTTCACAGTGTCCCCCACTTTAACTGCGTCAGCAATATTTTCTAGAAAGCCATGAGTGATATGTGAAATGTGCACGAGTCCTTGAGTTTTCTCGTCTAATGAAACGAATGCTCCAAACGCTTTAACACCTGTTACTGTACCTTCAATAATTTGTCCTACTTGAAATTTTTCAGTCATGATAACACTCCTATTATAGTAAATAACGTATAAATTATATCATAAGAATAAAACCATTGTATAGATATAAAAATAAATAAAGACTGAGAAAAATATGTTATAATAGCCTTATGAATGAGAGAGGGTGAATAATGATTGCTACCAAGTAAATATAAATGGCATAGCCAGATAGATAGTACAGAAGGAAATATTATAGAGAAAATTTTATATAGACGCGGGATAAAAGATCATGAAGAAATAGAGCGTTTTTTAACACCTTCCAAGGAGCAGTTACATTCGCCTTATTTGTTAAATGATATGGATAAAGCTGTAGAACGTATACAGCGCGCAAAGGCTTCAGATGAGCATATTGTAATCTATGGAGACTATGATGTAGATGGTGTAACAAGTACTTCTATTTTATATATGTTTCTAAAGGAACAAGGTTATAAAGTATCTTACTATATTCCAAACCGTACGGAAGAAGGCTATGGTCTTAATAAAGGTGCCATAGAACTGATTAAGGGGTATAGTTCTTTAATGATTACAGTAGATACGGGGATTGCAGCTAATGAAGAAGTAGATTTTGGAAATACAATAGGTATGGATATCATTATTACAGACCATCATGAATGTCAGGAGAGCCTGCCTAAGGCGTTTTGCGTCATCAATCCTAAAAGGCCTGATACTACATATCCTTTTGATAGTTTAGCTGGTGTAGGTGTAACTTTTAAACTTATACATGCTTTAGCTATAGCTGAAAATGCAGTAGAAAAGATATGGAAGTACTTAGATATTGTGGCACTTGGGACTATTGCTGATGTGGTACCTCTTAGAGATGAGAACCGTATCATCACTTATTTTGGGTTTGAAAGAATGAAAGATACAGTGCATCCAGGGCTTAGAGCTTTGTTAAATACGGTACGAAATGGTGAACTTAAAATTACATCTAACTTAATTGGTTATCAGCTTGGACCACGTATTAATGCAGCAGGGCGTATTAGTGATGCTAAGATAGGGGTTGAGCTCCTTACAACGAAAGATGAAAAAATAGCTAAGACTATTGCAGAAGCGTTAGAGAATGAAAACCGCAAGCGCCAAGATATGGAAATGGCTATTTTAAAGGAAGCAGAAGCTTATATTGAGCAGTATGTAGATGTGAAAAATGAAGATATTATTATTGTAGCTGGTAAAGAGTGGCACCATGGTGTTATTGGGATTGTAGCTTCACGTATTTTAAGTAAATATTATAAGCCTACGATTATTTTAACTTTAGAAGATGGTGTTTACTCTGGCTCTGCACGAAGTGTAGAAGGATTTAATATTTTTGAGGCTTTAAATCATGTGAAGGAGCATATGATAAGATTTGGTGGACATGAAATGGCAGCAGGACTTTCCTTAGAGGAAGCAAAACTTGAACCTTTTAGAAAAGAACTTAATGCCTATGGTAAGGAGCTGTTAAATGAAGAGCTCCTTACCCCATCCTTAGATATCGATTTAGAGCTTCCAGCTGACAGTATTTCTCTTAAGGTATGCGATGAGCTGGATAAAATGGAACCTTTTGGGGTATCTAATCCAACGCCTACTTTTGCAGTAAGAGGCTTTATACAATATGCTCAGAAAATTGGTGGGGATAAACATTTAAAGGTTGCCCTTCAAAAAAATCATACTGTATTACATTGTATAGGATTTGATAAAGGCTATTTGGCTGATTGCCTAACGGAAGGCGAAGAGGTTATTGTAGCATGTGAAGTCACTAAAAATGTATGGAACAATAAAACATCTGTACAGCTTCGTATCAAGGATATTATTTCAAGTGAAGAAAGTATATTAAAGAGTAAGTATTATTTAGCTCTTTATAAAGCATGTCAAGTGCCACAGGTACCTTTAGGGCTAGAACTTATTAAGGAAAAAGAACCTGTTATACCACCTATTGGAGTTTATACAGAGCATAGTTTTAAAGAAGCCATTAAACACTACAGTAAGCATGAAAAAAATATTACTATCTTAGGAAAAGTGTGTTATAATGATTGTTGGTCTTTAGAAGAGGAACCAATGATTTGTGTAATGCCAAACAAGGAAGCTAGGGAGAATATGCTTTGTTACGAATGGGATTTTACAACTCTAGGGCCATATAGGTGTCTAAGCACTTCATTAGAGCAGCACAAATTACAAATACCTAAGATGGTACCAAGTTATACTGATTGTAAAATTGTCTATAAGTATTTAAAGCATAATCCAGGAGACATTTACTTACACAAATTAGTACAAATGTTTACAAGTTATGAAATGACGGAGTATAAAATACTACAAATACTAGATGTTTTTACAGAACTAGAGCTATTAAGTTACGAGCTCATAGAAGAAAGAGTTGTATATAGATTATTAACAGGTAATAAAACCAAACTAGAGCATTCTAAGCGGTACATGAGTTTGCAAGAATTTGCACAAAGTATGAAAAAGAAGTAATCAGGAGGATGCATATGGATTTAAATACATTAATCAGAGATGTAGAGAATTTCCCAAAGGAAGGTATCTTGTTTAAAGATATCACTCCATTATTACAAGATGCTAAAGGTTTACAAGAATCTATAGATAAAATGGCAGAATCAGTACAAGATGTTGAGTTTGATATCGTAATTGGACCAGAGTCAAGAGGATTCATCTTTGGTGTTCCTTTAGCTTATAAACTTCAAAAAGGCTTCGTTCCTGTTAGAAAACCAGGTAAATTACCTTACAAAACAATTGGCCAAAGCTATGATTTAGAATATGGTAGCAACACAATTGAAATGCACATTGATGCAATCAAACCAGGCCAAAAAGTAATAATTGCAGATGACCTTCTTGCAACAGGCGGTACAACAAAAGCTATCGTTGACCTTGTAGAAAAACTTGGTGGTGAAGTTGTAAAGATTGTTTATCTTATTGAACTCGAAGGCTTAAACGGTAGAGAACTCCTTAAAGGACAAAATATCGTTTCCTTACTTAAATACTAATTATGATTTAACACGAAAAAGACACGTAGTCCATCCACTACGTGTCTTTTTTTATTAGCTTAACCAAAAAAAGTTATATAGCATATATATAATAGTAAATTAATCATATAGCATATATTCAGTGCTGTTTATAACTAGACCCAGTAACGCACATAGCGGGAGGACCTCCACACAGTAGAAACCTTATGGAAATATTTTCATGAGGTTTCTGAGCAGGGAGAGGGGGATTGATCCTATATCTGGAACTTTTTCTAGAGCTGCACGAAATTTGAAATAGGATGCACTTAGCGCTATGTTTAAGGCGTAGCCGAGTTTGACATGTTGTGGAACGGAGAATGAGTATCAGCTCTTAAAAAGTAGAAGTAGTAGGTAGAAAAATGAGTCACACTCTCCCCACTTTCCCCCCTACGCCCCATAATTCAACAGTTTCTACAATAATAGCATTGAATTTTTATTCTAACATGACTATAATAATATAATAAATATATGCAAGTGACGAAAAAGGGGGTAGACTCGATGCCTGATGAAATTTATGAAAAGCTCATTAACCGAATACGTTCATACCATCCGTCAGATGATGTCAGCATGGTTGAAAAGGCTTATAAGCTTGCAAAAGAAGCCCATGAAGGCCAGCTTAGAAAGTCAGGAGAACCATATATTATCCACCCTCTCCAAGTGGCATATATATTAGCAGACTTAGAGCTAGACATTGAATCCATTACAGCAGGGATTCTGCATGATGTCGTAGAAGACACGGATTATACTTTAGAAGATATTGAGAAACTTTTTAATAAGGAAGTCGCTCTTTTAGTAGATGGCGTAACCAAACTGGGCGTTATAAAATATGCATCAGCTAATAAAGAACTTCAAAAAGAAGAAATACAAGCAGAGAACTACCGTAAGATGTTTCTTGCCATGGCGCAAGATATCCGTGTAGTCCTTATTAAGCTTGCCGACAGGCTTCATAACATGCAGACACTTAAGTTTATGCCACCGCATAAGCAGAAGAGAATTGCAGAAGAAACACTTACAATTTATGCTCCAATTGCACATAGACTTGGTATTTGCAAAATTAAAGCAGATCTTGAAGACTTATCCCTCCGCTATATTGAGCCGGAGGTCTATTATGATTTAGCTCAAAAAATTGCTAAGAAGCGTAGTGAGCGTATGGCTTACATTGAGCAGATTGTAGAGCAGATCAAGACCAAGCTAGAAGAAGCGGGCATCGAATGTACAGTTGAAGGACGTCCTAAACATTTCTTCAGTATTTATAAAAAGATTGTTAATAAAAATAAAACGCTCGATCAAATATATGACTTATTTGCAGTAAGAGCAATTGTGCATAATGTTAAAGATTGCTATGGCGTTCTAGGTATTATTCACGAGCTTTATACGCCAATTCCAGGGCGTTTTAAAGATTATATTGCCATGCCTAAATCTAATATGTATCAGTCTCTTCATACGACCCTTATGGGCAGTGAAGGTACACCTTTTGAAATTCAAATTCGTACGGAAGAGATGCATAGAACAGCAGAATATGGTATTGCAGCACACTGGAAATATAAAGATGGTAATCATACAGAAGCTGTTGGTAGCGCTAAAGCTGAGGAAAAGCTTGCTTGGCTTAAGCAGATTCTTGAGTGGCAAAGGGATATGGATGATAATACAGAGTTCATGAATGCCCTTAAGCTAGACCTTGATATATATACAGATCAGGTATATGTATTCACACCAAAAGGTGAACTTTTAACCTTGCCAAAAGGTTCCACACCGATTGATTATGCATACTATATCCATAGTGATATTGGTAATAAGATGGTAGGTGCTAAGGTTAACAGCAAAATTGTCAAAGTAGACTATATTATTAAAAATGGTGATAGAGTAGAGATTTTAACTTCTCAAAACTCTAGAGGTCCTAGCCGTGACTGGCTTAACATTGTTAAGAGCACACAAGCTAGAAATAAGATTAACCAATGGTTTAGAAAGCAGTTTAAACAAGAAGATATTATACGAGGTAAAGAACTTCTTGAAACATGTGCAAGACAAAGAGGCTATAGCTTATCAGCACTTTCCGACACGCAGTGTATTGAAAATGTTTATAAACGCTATGGGTTAAAAAATTGGGATGCTGTATGTGCGTCTATAGGGTATGGTAGCATTAAGGAAAAGCAGATTATACAACGTCTTATTGATGAAAATATTAAGCTTAAGAAAATGCCAATTACACCACAGCAGATTTTAGATGCACATAGTGATAAAGAAGGCTTTGTAGAAGAGAAGCAACCTAAGAAGAGTAAGAGTGGTATTGTTGTACGAGGAGTAGGAGATGTAGCTGTTAGATTCTCTAAATGCTGTAGACCGCTTCCAGGCGATGATATTGTTGGTTATATTACAAGAGGACGTGGGGTTTCTATTCACCGTCAGGACTGTACTAACATTGTGCATATGTGTGAAGAAGAGAAAGAGCGTCTCATTGAAGCGCAGTGGTTTAATGAAGAAGAGAGTCACCGCACTTATATTACTGAAATTCAGATTACAGGTAGTGACCGTATGGGCATTATTTTAGATATTTCAAGAATCCTAACGGATATGAAATTAGCTGTAAAATCACTGAATGCTAGAACAACTAAAAATCATGAAGCAGTCTTCAATATTCGTATTGAAATTACCCATACGTATCAGCTTGATGAGCTTACACGTAAGGTTATGCAGATACCAGATGTTGTAGAGATTGAACGTGTTTCATCGTAAGGAGATAATATGAGAGCAGTTGTGCAACGTGTATTAGAAGCTTCCGTTACAATAGAAGGTGAAGTTGTAGGACAAATCAATAAAGGCCTTATGGTACTTGTTGGGATTAAGGCAGATGATACAGAAGCAGATATGGATTATATCATTAATAAAATAAGCGGTTTACGTATTTTTGAAGATGAGCAAGGCAAGATGAATTTGTCTGTTCAAGATGTAGAAGGCAAGCTCCTTATCGTACCTAACTTTACGCTTTATGGCAATGCTATTAAAGGCATGAGACCAAGCTTTACAGCTTCAGGTAGTGTAGAGGAAGCTAGAAAAAAATATGAGTGCTTTATGAGTAAGCTTGAGGAAAAAGGTGTGCCTTTTGAGGCAGGGCAGTTCCAAGCAGATATGAAAGTGGCACTTATTAATGATGGTCCTGTTACCATCTTATTAGATAGTAGTAAAACATTTTAGAAAGAAGAAGGATAGCGCCATAAAAGCTGCTATCCTCTTTTTTAAAGTATGAGTAGATAAAGGGGTGAACTTATGATTATTCGTCGCAGAAATACATGGAGTGATAAAGGGGTATCTTTTGTATGTATTATGACATCAGTACTACTTATTAGTAATAATATTAAGATGTATCAAGTATTAGGGCATATGAATATAGTGGATTTAATGTGTAGTAT
>JAHLFD010000009.1:0-6534 GCA_018883975.1 Candidatus Niameybacter stercoravium | reverse complement strand
ATTATATTGTGTAACTTCATGATACACATAAATAGCTGCTGCGCCTATTCCAATAAAAATGAGGATTAGCATAACGACTAAACTAACTTTAAGCTTTTTCTTTTTGTCAGTTGCCATAGCCCGCCTCCTCTATAAGCTTCTATACCCATTCTGACTTTAATAAGCAAATTGGCTTAGCACACCTAGTAGCATAAGAAAGGCTAAGAAAATACTGATTCCTGATACAATACCTTTTTTATTTTTATTAAATGCACTATAAATATTAAAAGATTGTTTCTTTTTACCCTTTTTATTTGTCTTTTGAGCTTTCATTTTTTTCCTCCCGAGATAATAAATGATGTTTAATACAATACATATAATCTACTACTTTTTGACCACTTTTGAAACGTATAAAGGCTTTAGAACCATCTAACTTTACAACTTTACCCTGTCCATACATTTTATGTTTGATACAGTCACCTTCTTTAAGTGTAATCTTTGGTGTTAGTGTTTCCAAAATAAAAGGAGAACTTTCTGCTTTTTTCTGATATCTATTTTTTGGAATATATAAGTACAGTTTTTCTTTAGCTCTTGTTAAAGCCACATAGAAAAGCCGTCTTTCTTCTTCTACTTGAGTATCACTTAAACTTTTACTATGTGGAATAACGCCATCTAAGATATCAATGATAAAAACTGCGCCGAACTCTAATCCTTTAGCACTATGCATAGTAGTCAGCGTCAATGCATCATGACCTTTTTGGCGTGAACTTTGCTTCACACTCATAGAAATAGCATATAAAGCTTCCTCCCACTCCTCAACACGTGCATACTCCCTTGCAGAATCTTCAAGTTCGAGGAGCATATTTACCAAACCTTCACTAGGTATTTTACGGTAAGCTGCATATTCTATAAGATACTTTTCATAGCCTATAGTATGACGGATGTAAGGAATAGCTTCTTTTAACGTAAGCGTTTTTAATCTTTGTAAATTAAAAATAAGTTCTTCAATATGATCTTTTTGAAGTCTACTAAGAAGATCTGATTCTAAAAGATTCTTGAGTAAACTTCCACCCTTTTTCCTTGCATCTTCTAAAGCAAGCTTACTAATATAACGAGTAGGCCTATTAATAATTTGGAGAAGCCTCTCGCTATCTTCTACATTGTATGCTAAATGTAAGTAGGCAAGAATATCTTTTGTCATCCATTGATCATATAAAGTGACCATAGCATCCTTAATGATAAATGGAATCTGCACAGTACGTAAAGCTTCAATAAGTGGTCTTGCTTGTATATTGGTACGGTAGATAATAGCACACTCTTTTAAAGGTAATCCAGCTGCATTTAGCTTTAAAATTTCCTTGAGTACAAGACTTGCCTGTTCTTTTGCATCTTCACAGTAAGTAACAATAGGCTTATCTCCTTCTATATGAGCAGCATGCATGAATTTCTCATATCTATTTATATTATACCCTATTAAACTATTACTGTAACGTAAAATATTTGGCGTAGACCTATAGTTAACATCTAAAATAATCTTCTGAACAGGGCTAAAGTATTCTTCAAAAGAAAGTAAAAACTCAGGTTTAGCACCTCGAAATTGATAAATACTTTGGTCATCATCACCTACAACAAATAGGTCAGTATGCTTGCTACTTAACAGTTTAATGATTTCAAACTGCACACAGTTAATATCTTGAAATTCATCAATAAGAATATGTTTATATTTAGATTGGTAGAAGGTAAGTATATGCGGATCATTTCTTAACAAATAATAAGTGTGTACAAGCATATCATCAAAATCAAATAAACCATGACGTTCTTTATACTGCTCATAGCTATTGAATACTTTTAAGAATACTTCTTTAGAAATACCGTCAGGATTATAATATTTAGGTTGAATCAGTTGATTAGTCATAAGTGTTAGATGTCCTAAAAAGACTTCTATAAAATCTTCATAGGCATCTCCTGTGTCCATGCCCTGATAAATTTTCTCAATGACTTGCCTTTTTTTATCTTCACTAATCAGACGTTCTAAATCGTAGCGATTAGGATTAGCCTTTCTAAGCATACGATAAAACACAGAGTGGAAAGTCCCAAAAGTAACGCCCTCTTGATGCGTGGACTTTAAATAACGTCCTTTCATTTCTTCTGCAGCAGCCTTAGTAAAGGTAATAACAAGTATATGTTGAGGCTGGCACTGAAGATGACTAATCATATAACGTACACGTTCAGTAATAACAAAGGTTTTGCCAGAACCAGGGCCAGCGATTACCATTGTAGCACCAAGGGGCATCTCTACAGCTTGTTTTTGATTAGAATTAAGTTGTTTTGTTTCCATATGATTACATCTTTCATTTATAAGTTTTTCTTTTTTTATTATACTCTTTTCTTTTATTTAAAATCAATTTGTATTATAATAAATATAGTTTTTGTACGCTAGTTAAAGAGAAAGAATTAATTTTTAAGTATGTTCCTACTATTAGTCACCTTTTCTATTTCCATATTATTGACTATAGGGAGGCATAAAATACCATATCTTAATAATCCAGCTTATCAAGATGTTTGATCTAAAAATCTTTCTAATGTAGGCATTTAAATGCATTACTGAATAACGTGCTTTCATGTAAAACATTAAATATGAATAAACTTTTTATCATTTTATGAATGAACTGATTGAGTATGCGTTATGATTATAAGAAGAAAATGCATACAAATCATGTTAAACTGAATTAAGAGGGTGTAAAAATGAATATAGGTATATTTACAGATACGTATTTACCACAAATTAACGGTGTTGTAAGTTCTATTGTAACACTAGAACAACAACTTATTGCACAAGGTCATAACGTTTATATTTTTACTATTAGCCATCCACAGGCCCATGATGATAAACCTTATGTCTATCGTATTCCTAGCTTACCTTTTGTCTTCTTAAAAGACCATCGCGTAGGTATTATTTATTCAACTAAACTTGTACGTCGTGTAAAAAAGCTAAAACTAGATATTATTTTATCTCAAACTGAATTCTCTTTGGGATTTTTAGCAAAACTTATTTCTAAACAGATCCATGTACCTATTGTACATACTTACCACACTATGTATGAAGAATATATGCATTATATTTCAAAGGGTGTTGAATTTTCTCCAGAACTTGCACGTAAATACAGTAAGATGTTCTGTAATAGTGTAGATGGTATTGTAGCACCTACAGAAAAAACGCGTGATTTACTCCTTAGCTATGGGGTGAAAAAGCCTATTGAAGTTATTCCAACAGGCATTAACTTTACACCATTTCATCCTAGCCGTTATACAAAAGAGGAAATTAGTAGCTTAAAAGCACAATTCAGCCTAGACCCTACTGCTCCTACGATTCTTTTTGTAGGTCGCATCGCTAAAGAAAAAAGCATAGATGTTGTCTTGAATGCACTTCCTGAAGTTATTAAACAAGTACCTCATGCACAACTTTTCATCGTTGGGGATGGTCCAGAGATGGCTCATCTAAAAGAACTTGCTCAAACATTACATTTAGAAAACCATATTATTTTTGCAGGACTTCAGCCTTGGCAAAGCATCGGTAAATTCTATCAACTTGGTGATGTTTTTGTGAGTGCTTCTGTTTCAGAGACACAAGGTTTAACTTTTGCAGAAGCTATGGCAGCTGGTCTTCCTGTTGTTGCTAAACACGATGAGAGTATTGAAGGTCTTGTTATAGATGATTATAATGGCAAGAAATTTACTACAACAGAAGAACTTTCTATGGCACTTATTAAACTGCTTCAAGATGAGGGTTATAGAAAAATACTATCTGTTCATGCTATGAGTTCTGTTGCACCTCTTTCTGATGAAATTTTTGGTAAAAATGCTCTAGCTTATTACGAAAGAATTCTTACACTTAAAGAACAAGAAAAGAAAAACGATAAGAAAAAAGTAGATAAACCTTTAAAAAATAAAGAACAAAAATCAAAAGAAGAAAAGAAAACTCGTAAAAAAAGACGTGTTCAATAAAACACGTCTTTTTTTATTTAATACATATGTCCCTTTTCTAAAGCTTCCTTAGCTTCTTCAGTTAAATCATCAAGCCTTTTACTAAGCCCATATGGGCAAAGAGCTAAGAACATACAATCCTTACATTTAGGTGCCCTAGCTGTACAAATAGCACGCCCATGCGCAATAACCTGTGTGTTGTAACGAATCCAATGATCTTTAGGAAGTTTCTTCATAAGATCCATTTCAATAGCTACAGGATCTGTACATAAAGTTATTCCCCATCTGATAGAGATACGCTTAACGTGTGTATCGACAACAACACTTGGAATTTTAAAGATATTACCTCTTACAACATTAGCTGTTTTACGTCCTACGCCTGCCAATTCAGTCAGTGCATCAAGGTCTTGTGGTACTTCACCACCATATTGTTCATAAATAGCTGTAGCACAGGCCTTAATGTTTTTAGCTTTATTTTTATAAAAGCCTGTACTTTTTATGTCTTGCTCAAGCTCTTTTAAATCAGCCATAGCAAAGTCTTTGGCTGATTTATATTTAGCGAATAAATCTTTTGTTACAATATTTACTCTATCATCTGTACACTGTGCACTTAAAATAGTCGCAATAAGTAATTGCAGAGGATTTTCATGGTCTAAGTAACACTTTACGTCTTTCTCATAATACTTATCTAATATATCAAGTATAGCTTGTATACGTTTTTTTTCTGTCATAGGCTACTCCTTATAGCTTAATAGGTCTAAAACGGGTTTCCTGCCCTGTATAATCAAAGAGTACTGGACTAGGCTCCTCTAGCTTAGCATTATTTTCATATACATTATAGCTGAACCATTCCATATGCATACGTCTTAAACGTTGTCTTGAAGTCCAGGTTGCACTAACCCCAAGTTCGTCAATCATATACTCATCATCTCGAATAATAGCGTTAGCTTGTTCTCTATATGGTGCTTGATCAAGGGTCATAAGTTCTTCAGGTACTTCTTTTACCATTTCATGCAGGTACCAATCAAAACGAATAAGTTCTTTAAGAAGCTCTAGATTAACACCTTCTACATCTTTTGCAAATGGTACTAGTAAGATATAATACGCTGCTTTCTTATGTGGAATCTTATCATAATCGTTAGCTTCCCAATAATGTGCTAATGCTTCGTAAAAATCAAATGGTGAATTAAATAAAGTATAGAGATATTCTAAAGTATGTTTGAAACGCTCACTATTATAATATCTTTCCACCATTTCCTCTATTCCATGCAATAGAAGCAATTCTTTAAAACTTAGTTCATTTGTATAAAGTACTTCATATGGCGCTTTAGGGCTGTAGACAATACCATATTTTTCTGCATTTTTTCTTAGTCCTGAACCTTTAAGAAGTTTTAAGAAACCAAGTTGGAATTGTTCTGGTCTAAGTGAAATAACATCATTAAATGAACGTCTAAATGAAGCATAATTTTCATAAGGCAGACCTGCAATAAGGTCAAGATGCTGATGAATATTGCCAAGAGCCTTGATTTTAAGAGCAATTCCTTTAATATCTTCAAATGGCATTTTACGGTCAATAACAGTTAAAACATCCATATTAGTAGACTGTACACCTATTTCAAACTGAATAAGACCAGGTCTTGCATCTTTTAATACTTCTAAGCAGGCATCATCTAATAATTCAGCTGCTATTTCAAAATGGAAGTTGGTATAACCATTGTCATGTTCAATAACATACTGCCAGATTGCGCGTGCAAAGGCTTTACGTGTATTAAATGTACGGTCTACAAACTTAATTTGCTTAACTCTTTTATCAAGGAAATACTGAAGTTCGTTTAGCACACGTTCAAGAGGCATAAAACGTACCCCTTTTTCTATAGAGGATAGGCAGTACTGACAGTTAAATGGACATCCTCTGGATGCCTCGTAATAAATGATTTTATGTTCAAGTCCTGAAAGATCATCATAAACGAAAGGTAAATTAGCAAGATCCATAAGAGCCCTTGCATTGTTACGTACTACTTCCCCCTTTTCGTTACGATATACAATACCTTTAATCTCTTCAAGTACTATATCTCCATCAATAAGATGCTTAAGGTAATCATACCAAGTTTCTTCACCTTCGTTTTCAATGACTAAGTCAATAGGCAATCTTTTAAATAAAGCTTCACTATTATAAGAAACTTCAGGACCACCTAGTACAATTTTTGTATTTGGTAAGACTTTTGTTAAAATAGGTAGTAGTTCTTCAATTAAATCCATATTCCAAATATAGCAAGATAATCCTAATACATCTGGTTGTTTATTGTAGAGCTGTTTGATAATTTCATGCATTTCATGATTGATAGTAAGCTCTAATACCTCTAAATGTTCTTTATAGTCACTGCAGTAACCTTCAATTAATCTTAATGCTAATGATGAATGAATATATTTAGCATTAAATGATACAAGTAGTATTTTCACAATGTATAATTCCCTTCCTTTGTAACGTTAACTTTATTATAGCACGTTTTAAAGCTTGCAAAAAGCGACTTGAATTTGTTATACTATTTTATACAAATTATCAAAAAAGAG
>JAHLFD010000065.1:0-6093 GCA_018883975.1 Candidatus Niameybacter stercoravium | reverse complement strand
GATATAATTAATTATTATAAATAATTATTACCTAGAATAGAAAAGGTGAATATATGAATCCTATAAAAAAATCAAATCGTACCAGGATATTAGAGTATATGTTTAGAAATGCTCCTGTATCTAGAGCAACTATAGCAGAACAGACAGATATTACGCCTGCTACAGTAACGACAACTACTATGGCCTTAGTGAATGAGGGTGTTATTGTAAGCTTAGGTGAAGCAGAGCAAGCAAGTGATAATACACCAGGGAGAAAAAGACAGCTTATTGACTTAAATGCAGACTATGCTTACGCCATTGGTATTGAGTTTAATGAAAAAAATATTGCATTTTGTATAACCAACTTAAGAGGGCGTATTGTAGATCAAAAACTTGTTTCAACTACTTATAAAGAGATTAACAATATTACAGCTTTTATTATTGAAGAGGTGGAAAAGCTGATTCAGCATAATAAAGAAATTGTAGGTAAGTTGATAGGTATTGGTATAGGTGTACCAGGTAAAATCAGTAGTAATAAAAAAGAACTTATTACCGATTCAAAAGTATGGGAATCTTTTAACCCTGAGCGTATAAAGGAAAAGTTTGACGTGCCTATTATTATGGAGAATAATGTAAGATGTAAGGCATTTGGAGAATATTTATTTCATCCGATGAAGACACCAGAACATTTTTCATTCTTCCATATAGGAATAGGAATGTATTGTGCGAATGTTATCAATGGGGAACTATTTGAACAAGAAAATTATATATCTGGAGAGATAGGTCATACTATTGTAGAAGTTGATGGGAAACTTTGTGAATGTGGAAAGTGTGGTTGTTTACAGACTTATGCAAGTGAACGATGGCTTATTAAAGCTGGGAAGTTACTTGTGGAAAATAAAAGCTCACTCATTCTAAATAGTTTAGTAAAAGAAGAAGAGGATGTAACCATTGAGAAGATTATAAGCGCATATAATCTAGGAGATGAAATTATAAGAAGTTATATTTCAAAAGCTTTAAAGTATTTAAGTATGACGGTTTCTAATCTATCTATTGTAATGAATCCTACTAAAATCTTTTTGCACGGACAGCTTTTAGGTAATCAAGAGATTTTAAAAGAATTTCAAACCTATATTGAAAAGGATTTGAACTTTATGGGCAATAATTACTTTGAAAATATAGAAGTGCTACCTTATGAACCTAATAATGGTGCTGTAGGGGCAAGTGCAAGAGTAATCTATACTTACTTTATCAATGAATAAAATAAGGTGTCCTCATTATTGAGGGCACCTTATTTTTTAGTAAAATTCTTTTATACGATGGAACCAAACGCCAGCAGGGTCATTAGTTGCTTTCATATAATGAGACATTTTTTCTATGTATTCTTTTTTGATATCAGCATAGTCTTCATCATAGCATACGTTGTTAAGTTGATAAGGGTCTTTAGTGAAATCGTAAAGTTCCCCACGCTCATTTTCATTAAAGGTAAACTGATATTTGTTATCACGGACCATTCTTTGGCGAGATACATAGAAATGGTTATGGTATTCGCCATAGATTTCTGTTCTACCATTAGTGGAAGATTCGCCTGTCATAAGAGGAAGGATACTTTCTCCATCTACAGGTTTACAAGGATGGGTACCTGCAATGTCAAGGAATGTTGGCATAAGTTCTTGAAGGTAAACAAAGCTATCATTATCTTGAGTACCAAGTCCTTTTACTACCATAGGAATTCTATAAATTTCATCATAAGTAAAAGCCCCTTTTTCAATAAGCTTATGAGCACCTAGACAGTCTCCGTGGTCTGCACTGTAAATAATAATGGTATCTTCATAAAGACCTAAAGCTTTAAGTTTCTCTACAATCATGCCTACCATATCATCAATCATAGTACAGTGCCCATAGTATTTAGCAGCAATGTCTGCAAAGCCATCCCAGCCATAATCACCAAGTCCCCACATTTTTTCAGAAAGGTAGTGACCATAAGGTTTATTTTCAAAAGTTTCTTTGTAACTTGGATGTTCTTTAATATCTTTAGGATTATACATAGAGTAATAAGGCTCAGGGACAATACTTGGAGAGTGTGGTCCCCAGAAGTTAGCCCAGATGAAGAATGGTTTATCCTCAGCATTTGCCTTATCAATTAAGCGATTCGTTTCATGAGCAACGAAATACTCGATAGTACTTTCAACAGGACCTTCATGCTTAGCATACATTTCTTGAATTTGAAGAGCAGGATTATTACCTAAGAAACCATGAGAAACATCAGGAATGTCAAAACCATTTTCTTTTAAATATTCTTCATAGTAGTTTGGTGCATTATCTGGTGGCTGATTAAATTTAAGGCTAGGGAAAACTTGGCTACCTGGGAAACCATAACCCATAAAAGGTTTTCCATCAAAGCCACAGTCTTCTGGTGTTTTAGAAGGAGACACATGCCATTTGCCTGCAAAACCGCAGAAGTAGCCTTGGTCTTTCATGCACTCGCCAAGAAGAGGTGTACCTTCTTTAATATCTGTAAAGTTATCAATGACCCCATGATTATGAGGATAAAGGCCGGTCATGACACTTGCTCTAGCTGGTGCACAAATAGCTGAAGAAGTAAAAGCGTTAGTAAACTTCATGCCTTCCGCAGCAAGCGCGTCGATATGAGGGGTTTTACATACATCATTCAATCCATAGGCACTAACTGTATCATAGCGCTGTTGGTCTGATAAAATGAGGATTATATTTTTTCTTTTAGACATCTATTCCAATCCTTTCTCTCTATAAATGAGTAATTAATTATAAAAATGAATTATATGTTTACTATAGCATTAGAAGAAATTAAATACAATAACATTGAGGTGATTGATAAATTGTTGTGAAAAATAAACAAAACAAGAAAATGAAATGTTTGATAAATACATGTTGCACATTTTTATATGGTTTTCTATAAGGAGTTTTATCGAATGAATAATCAGGAAAATATTCAAGAAGAATCTTGATAAAAATTATTTTTTAAAAATAATATAACAGGGTTAGAAATATTGCTCATACAGCTATTTTTATATTTGTTAGTACATATATGATGTTCTATTACACAAATATATTAGGTATTTCAGCAGTTGTTGTGGATTCAATATTAATGCTAAACGTCAAAGAGAACTTGCAATGGTAGAAGAAGGTTTAGATAAGGCGTTAGATGCTGAGTTAGTATAATTTAAGAGACAAACTTTTAGATTAAAAGAAATAGGCACTACTAAAAGATAAATTTTATATAGTATATTAAGTATGCTATATAAAGGAATGAATAGTATGTTTCTTTCTTGTATAAATAAACAAAATTTAAAGTGGATTATCTTAGTAGTCATTGTAAGTGTATGGATTGCTGCATGTACTGAAGAAAATTCTGATCTAGAGCAAATAGGTAATATACTTTTACTTGCAGGGCAAATGCTGATTATATTGGGTTTCGGGAGAGAGTAAAATAAAAATGCGTCTTAAGTTATTTTTGCTATAAAGTAACTTAGGACGCATTTTTATTTTAAGGTGTGATAAAACTTTGTAAATTAAAATTCAGCAATGAGTTTGCAACGTGAAAAAGATTTATATTACTGTACTGCTCATGTGGATCAGAAGAATTGATATAGGTCGTTAAGATCTCTCTGAAAAAGTTAAGATAATCTATAGAAGTTTGTAGAGCACGAAGTTTAATTTGCTGATTATTACTAAGCGTTCGTCCTTGATTATAGATAGACAATTGTGAAGAAAGGGCTGAAGTTTGAGGTTCTGTACTATCTAGCAGTTTTTGTAGATCATCATTAGGATTACCTTGGATCTTATTAACATAGGCATTTTCAGCAACGAAGGTGAATTGTTTTTGAATTTGCCTGATAGAGTTATAAAAGGCTTGTAAGTCATTATCAATAGAAGAGGTAGAGGATGCATAAATTAGGTGAGGGAATACGAGTAGACTTATGAATATAGGAAGAAATAAATAACGCTTTATTGTGTTCATTTTTACACCTCATTTTAAGTTATTCTTTTTTAATTTAGTTTTAGTTAATTAAGATAGAAATATGCTTGTTGAGAAAATATGAAATAAAAAATATAAAAAAGAGAAAAATGTCCTTTTTGTAAAAAAAATATCTCATTATAATAAACTTCAGGAAAAAAGTTGTATGAACTACGAAAGGAATAAAAGAATGAAAAAGTTTTTTGTTTATTTAATGGCAGGCACTATGATGGCAACTGTATTTACAGGTTGCAGCCAAGGTGCTAATGCTGGAGCTGAAGGAAAAGCGGAGTCAGGTAGCGCTAAAGTTGCTCTTTTAACAGCAGTAGGTGGTCTTGGAGATAGATCATTTAGTGATGCTGCTTGGAGTGGTTTCCAAAAAGCAGAAGAAGAGTTAGGTGTAGAGATTAAAGTTGTGGAGCCACAAAGTGTAGCAGACTATCAAACATCTTTAACATCAGTAGCTAATAGCGGATTTGAAGCGATTATGGTAGTAGGAAATGATTGGGCAGATGCACTAAGTACAGTAGCCCCAATTTTCCCAGAAACTCAATTCTTAGGTGTAAATATTGACGTAGAAGGCGACAACGTTGCTGTAGCAAAATTCTCTGATCATGAGGGAAGCTTTATTGTAGGTGCACTTGCAGCGCTTATGAGTGAAACAGGTAAAATTGGTTTTATAGGTGGTAGTGATGTACCTGCTATTAATAGATTTTATGTAGGTTATGAAGAGGGTGCAAAATATGTTAAACCAGAAATTGAAGTAGTTCCTACTTATATAGGTTCATTTGCAGATCCTGGTAAAGGTAAAGAGTTTGCACTTCAACTTATTTCACAAAATGTAGATATTATTTTCCAAGCAGCAGGTAAGTCAGGTGAAGGTTTATTTGAAGCCCTTAAAGAGACAGAGGGTGTATATGGTATTGGTGTAGATCAAGATCAAGATTATATTGTAGAAGGTAAAGTTCTTACAAGTATGATTAAAAAAGTAGATGTAGCAGCTTATGATTATATTGAAGATGTGGTGAATGATACATTTGAGCCAGGTATTAAGGTATATGGTCTTAAAGAAAATGGTGTAGGTCCATCAGAAATGACTTATACAAAAGATATGATTTCAGAAGATGTACTCATGCAAATTGAAGACATTAAACAAGCTATTATTGATGGCACAATTAAAGTAACAGATGTATTTGAACAATAAACATAAGAAGGATGAATGGAATGATTAATGCTGTAGAGACAAGACATATTTGTAAACACTATCCAGGCGTTATAGCAAATAATGACATTAGCATCCGTGTTAAAAAAGGTTCAGTACTATGTCTAGTTGGCGAGAATGGCGCGGGAAAATCGACACTTATGAATATGCTCTATGGATTAGAGCAACCTACATCAGGTGAAATTCTAGTTAATGGAGAAAAAGTAAGTTTTGCATCGAGCCGTGATGCAATGAAATATAAGATAGGGATGGTTCATCAACATTTTATGCTAGTAAATGAACTTTCTGTGCTTGAAAACATTATTTTAGGTATGGAACCTAAAAAAGGGATAAGATTAGATTATAAAAAAGCAAGAGAAGAAGTAGTCGCGCTTGGGAAAAGTTATGGTATGGAAGTGCCTATTAAGCAAATTACTTCAACTTTAGCAGTAGGTATGCAGCAAAAAGTAGAGATTTTAAAAGCACTTTACAGAGGTGCTGATATTTTAATCTTTGATGAGCCAACTGCTGTATTAACACCTCAAGAAACACAGGAGTTATTTAATAACATTAGACTTTTATCTAGTCAAGGTAAAACGATTATTTTAATTACTCATAAGTTAGATGAAGTCATGCAGATTGCAGATGACATTATTGTTATGAGACGTGGAGAAGTCGTTGCTGAGCTTGAAGCAAAAAATACAAATGCTAAAGATTTAGCTGAGCATATGGTAGGGAAAAAGCTCCCTGAGATGCATGAGCGCCAGATTATGCAGGGGGCACCTATTTTAGAACTCCAGAATGTACACCTTAAATGTGAGGTGGGCATGCATGGTCTTAAAAATATTAACTATACCATTTCAAAAGGTGAAATCGTAGGTGTAGCTGGTATTTCTGGAAATGGACAAAGTGAATT
>JAHLFD010000064.1:0-10612 GCA_018883975.1 Candidatus Niameybacter stercoravium | reverse complement strand
ATGATATACCAGCCATTTACATTTTCATTAGTACACGAAAGGAAATACTTCTTATTTTCAATATTAATATATTTATTTGATTCAATAGAAGTTGTCAAAATATCATTTTTGAGTGTGGCATATAAGTCATTCACATTTTCTAAAGACTCATTGAGGCTTGTACATAATATATTCCCTGTGTCATCAGTCATAACAAAGTCCATTTGCATGTTTTTTTTGGAATTATTAATATTCTGAATAGCATTCATTAGAAAAGATGTATTAATATTAATGATGATGGCATTTTGTTTTTGTGATGAACTAGAAGCTTTATCAAAAATGATATAGGAAATGGTTTGGGCTATAGAACCATCTTCGTTAAAATGCGTGGGAATAGCTTTTACTCTATAAGAAGACATAAAATCTTTATCTGTTACTAAATTTTTAATTTCTGCCTCTGGGAATACTTCACTAGAAAGCTGTTCACCTGTCTTAGAAGAAAAGAATAAATCTATTTCTGCATTATAAAGATAAATACTATCAATATACGGTACAGTTATAAGTTGCTTGTCAAGAGCTTTACTAGCTAAAATAGGTATTCTATTATCCTTTGGATTCATATTTAGATAAGCTAGAATGTCTTGGTCATTGAAAAAATACCATATTAAACGCTGTACTTGTTCATTGATATAAATAATAGTGTAATTACTTTGAGAGAGTAAATTATTATTGAATTGTGTAATTAATTTAATGGAGTTTTTGATGTAGTTCATAGTTAGAAAGGCTGTAAGTAAAGTAGTAATTGTAATTGTAGCAGCTAATAGGGATAAAAAAATTTTTTTGAAAAAACTTGAAGGTTTCTTTGGGTTATCAAATAGTTTCATAGGCGCCCCCTATAAGTAGTAGTGAACTTATTTTTATTAAGTGTATCATACAAACAATAGCAAGTAAATTTAGAAAGCAATATAAAAGTTATATATTAGAGAAAGTATTAAAATTCGGAGAATCACATTTGTTAAAAATAGTAGAAACCCTCATTTTACGTTGTTGAACCTTTTCTAAGCCTATTGTTATAATCATCCTAAGTTCAAAAATTTAGAGCAAAATTGGTAAAGGGGAGAAAAATTATGAAGAGGATAGGAGAGGGGTTAAAAAAGCTTAGAAGAGCTATCAAAAAGCAATGGCCATTCTATTTAATGATGGCCCCCGGCATCGGGCTCATTACATTACTTTGCTATTTGCCAATGGGTGGAGTAGTGTTAGCCTTTAAAGATTATAATCCGGTAGAGGGTATATTTAGAAGCCCATGGATGGATCCGTTATTTAAAAATTTCGAGTTTTTCTTTAAATCTGAAACAGCAAAAACAGTAACGTTCAATACTTTATTTTATAATGTAATAGAGGCTGTACTCGTCACTGTATGTGCCGTAACATTAGCTATTTTGCTGAATGAAATAGGAAATAAGTATGTATCTGCAACTTATAAAGGCGCTATTTTACTTCCTACCTTTTTGTCATGGATTGTTATTCAGTATATTGTATTTGGATTGTTAAGTGTGGACAGAGGTATCATCAACAGTATCATTACCAAATTGGGTGGGGAAGAAATCTATTGGTATAGCGAACCTACCTATTGGAGATTCATTATGCCAATGGCATATCTTTGGAAGAACGTGGGATATTATTCTGTTTTGTATGTGGCAGCTATTGCAGGAATCAATACAGACTATTATGAAGCAGCACAATTAGATGGGGCATCTAAATGGCAGCAAATCAAGTACATAACTTTACCACTTATTAAGACAACAGTGATTGTTCTTTCTTTATTATGGGTTGGGAAATTGTTTAATGGTGGGCTAGGAGACTGGAATGCTTTTTATACCTTACCAAATGATTCTGGTGCACTCTATAGGACTACAGATGTCATCGATACCTTAGTCTTTCGTTCTCTAAAAAAGATTAATGACTATGGCATGTCATCAGCTGTTGGGCTTTATCAATCCACTATAGGATTTGCTTTGGTCCTAATTTCTAATAAGGTTATTAAAAAAGTAGATCCAGATAGTGCCTTATTCTAGGGGGAGTGAAAATGAAAAAAATTCAGTTTAGCCTATCTCGAATATTTATCCACGCTATTTTTATCTTATTAAGTTTAGCATGTATTATACCTTTATTGCTTGTAGTAAGTATTTCATTGACGGAAGAAAGATCTCTTATGGTAGATGGTTATCACTTTTGGCCTAAAGTGTTCAGTATAGATGCTTATCATTATGTCTTTAGTGGAGCGAGTTCTGTATTAAGAGCTTATGGGGTAACCATTTTCGTTACCATTGTGGGCACAATTTTACACCTGCTTGTTACATCTATGCTTGCTTATGCATTAACGAGAGAAGAGGTAACCCATCGTGAGAAACTCTCTTTATTTGTCTATATCCCAGTACTATTTAATGGTGGGCTCGTACCTTATTACATGTTGATGACCAGATACCTGCATCTCAAAAACACTATTTGGGTTCTAATCTTAGTCAATTTGGTATCAGCCATGAATGTGCTTATTATGAAGAACTTCTTTAGAGGCATTCCAAAATCACTTATTGAATCAGCTAGAATAGATGGTTCAGGAGAGTTTTACACATTCTTTAAAATCGTCTTACCTTTATCTACACCTTCGCTAGCAACTATAGGCTTATTTGTAGCTATTGCATATTGGAATGACTGGATGACCTGTTCGCTATATATCGAGACACCTAAACTTCATACACTGCAATTTTTGCTACAATCTTTGATGAACAATATTGGTTACTTGCAATCTAATGCACAAGCATCACAGTCTATAGAACAGGCTATGGGTATGTTGCCTAGTGAAGGTGCTAGGATGGCTACTTGTGTGCTAGCAATTGGACCTATTATCTTACTATATCCCTTATTACAGAAGTATTTTAAAAAGGGATTAACTATTGGAGCAGTAAAAGAATGATGGAATACAAATTTGAAGGAGGAGATAGTATGAAAAGGAAACTTATTGCAACACTTTTAACTAGTATGATGATGTTATCAATGGTATCCACAGGATGTAGTCAGAAATCACCAGAAAATGAGTCTAAAACTGGAGGGGACACACCTCAAACACAGCAGGCAGATAAGAAGACAGAAAGTGAAGAACCTGTAGAATTAAGCTTCTATATGATGAATGGTCCAGTAAACGAAGTAGATCGTATCATGGAAAAGGCAAATGAAATCATTGGTCAAGAAATTAATGCTAAACTTAACCTCATTATGGTTGATTCTGCTAGCTATGCGGATAAGATGAACTTAATGATTAACTCAGGGGATAAGTGGGATTTATGCTTTACTGCTAGCTGGGGTGGCATCAATTTCTTTGAAAATGCCGCAAAAGGAGCTTATGCGGATTTAACAGAGCTGATTCCTACATATGCCCCACAGTCTTATGCACGTATTCCTGAAGGGCTTTGGGAAGGGGTGAAAGTAGATGGCAAAATCTATGGCATTGTTAATTATCAGCAATGGGGTGTTGCTGCGAGAAAAGGGTTTAAATTACGTAGTGACTTGGCAGAAGAAGTAGGATTTGATTGGAAGGCACTAAAAGGCAAGCCAACCTTAGAAGCTTTAAGAATGATTGATCCATTTATAGGGGAATCACTTAAGAATCATCCAGATATGATTGGATGGGAGACTTCATCAGGGTATAGCTTGTTTGCAAATGAGCCATTGATGTGGGATATGGAAAATGTAGGGGATATGACAACACCAGGATGGGTTCGCTTTGAAACACCTGATACAGTTATTAATCAATTTGAAACAGAAGAGTTCAAAGAATACTGTACAATTATGCGTGATTGGTATCAAAAGGGCTATGTGAGAAAAGATGGCGCAACTGTAAAAGATACAACACCAGATAGAAAAGCAGCTAAAATTATTGCAGAGTGTGCTTATGGCTGGCCAGATAGTATAGATTTTCCAGGTAATAGCGATGTAGAAAAGATGTCTATGTGTACACCAGATATCGCTCCAGCAGTAATGGTATCAACAACAAGAACTGTTATTCCAGCAGCTGCAGGTTCAACAGCAGCAGTAGCGATCAATTCTCAATCTCCTAACATTGAGAAAGCATTAGAACTTATAGAACTGTTAAATACTAATGATGAATTGTATATGTTAATCACACAAGGTGAAGAAGGTATCGACTATGTCTATGATGATCAAGGCAAATATACATTAGTAGAAGGTAAGTATAATTTTAACTGGAATGAATGGCAAATTGGTCAATCTTACAGTGAAGATTTCACAAGAGCATTGGTTGAACGTAATGATGCAGGAGAAGAATTTAAAAAGTGTAGATCAATAGTATTTGAAGCAGATAGGGAAGCAGATGTATCTCCAATTACAGGGTTTACTTTTGACCCAACGCCAGTCAAAACACAACTAGCAAACTGTGCTTCTGTTATAACAGAGATGGTACCTGCATTAAGCTGCGGTTCAATAGATCCAGAGAAAGCATTACCTGAGTTCCTGCAAAGATTGAAGACAGCGGGCGTGGATGATATTATTGCTGAAAAACAAGCACAATTAGATACTTGGAAGGCAGATAAATAATTATTATTTCATCTATACTTAGAAAGTGGGTGTATTGTAGAAGCAGTACACCTATTTTTAATAATCAGGTACTGGAGGGAAGAATTATGGTTAATTTAGGTGTAATAGGTTATGGCGTACGTATAGATATGCTGATGGATGAGTTTATGAAGTTACCGGATGGTGTTATCGTCAAAGCTATTTCAGATATTAATCTAGATAGGGTAAAAGCACTGATGAAGAAAGATGGTTCAAAAGCGCTGTTACATGAAATGGAAATCGATAAAATTGATGGATTACTAAGAAAGTGTAAAATGGATCCTGAAGGCATACACTTTTACACAAATGCAGAAGAGATGATGGATCGGGAAGTGCTAGATGGAATTATTGTAGGCACCAACTGTGATACACATGCTTATTTCGCAAAAAAAGTACTAGAACGCAATATTCCTCTTTTTCTTGAAAAGCCTGTGGGCGTGACATTAGAAGATTTAAAGTTACTACAAGAGTGTTCTAGAACGACTACAGCACCTACAGTCATCTCTTTTCCATTGCGCGTGACAAAGCTCATACAAGAGGTGAAAAAGCTCATAGACGCAGATATCATTGGGAAGGTAGAGCATATACAAGCCTTTAATGACGTGCCCTATGGTTTCGTCTATTTCCATGATTGGTATCGCAATGAAGCTGTTTCTCATGGGCTTTTTTTACAGAAGGCAACTCATGATATGGATGTCATTCACTATCTTATAGGAGAACGACCTATCAAAATATGCGCCATGAAATCTAAGCAAATCTACAAAGGTAATATGAAAGCTGGCTTACGTTGCAGTGAGTGTGATAAATGGGAGACATGTATGGACAGTAGCTACAATATTGAACATATACGAAACGATATACCAAGAAGTGACTATTGCGCCTTTGCAGTAGACACAGGTAATGAAGATTCTGGAAGTCTGATTGCAAAATATGAATCGGGTATGCACGTAGTCTACTCACAGAATTTCTTCGCAAGAAAAGGAGCTGCACGTAGAGGGGCAAGACTATATGGCTATAAAGGTACTTTGGAATTTAATTTTACAACGGATGACATTAAGATTTATGATCATATGAGTGATAAGGTAACTAACATCAAAATTAATACTCCACCAGCAGGACATGGTGGTGGTGACAGCGTTCTATGCAAGAATTTTATTCAACTTATAGAAGGCAAGACAACCACTTCAGTAGCGCCATTAGAAGCTGGTATTGAAAGTGCTTTGCTCTGCCTGAAAGCAAAAGAATCATCAGAAACAGAATCCTTTATGGAAGTTATATTATAGAAAGAAATCCAGGAGGAGGAATATGTATGGATTACAATTACCATAGAGAAATGGGGCTGAAACGATGAAATACTATATAGTTTGTAAGCAATATATGAAAAGTATACCTATACAGGAGGAGCGTTATGAACTCAAGATGCTGGAAAGAGAATACTATGAATTTCTAAAGGGAGCTTGCAGCATAGAAATACTTATGCATAAAGAAGGTGAGATTACAAAGGGTCAGCTCAGTCTTACTTTCTCTAAAAATGTAACAGTGCCTATAAGCATAAGTTTTCTCGTGGAAATAGGAGATTGGAAAAAGGATTATTATGTATTTGCACCAGCGGCAGTATATAATGGCAATCGCTTTGTTAGCCTCAAGCTTCCTTATCCCCCTTTTGAGGTAAGGAATAAGACGGAAATACTAAGTACTCCAACTACCATAACGGATATTCCACATCTTGAACACGATAAGGCAAAGTCAAAAATTCAGCTACGTTCAGGGGATATGTCAACTCCTGCTACTGGCTATTATAATCAAAATAGAAAAGAAGGCTTTTTACTCATAGGGGAACATATAGGTGGCAAGGATTATACTGGTTTTACGATAGAGGAGAATCTAGAGGAGAGAAAAGCTTTCTTTTCTCTATCGCTACCTGCTGTAAGAGAAGGGTATAAGTATTTCTTTGGGCCTAATACATGTACGCCTTCTGATGATCAAGGAAGGTGCTTTGACGTAGGTGACAAGGTAACATTGCATTTTTGTATGCATCATTTTAGAGCGCCTAGTTTAGCAGATTTCTTTCATTATTTTAATGATGTACGAATGATATATGAAAGAGGGAAGCTTCAGCATACGATACCTTTTTATAAGGCATATAAAGCTATAAAAGAAAAGTATCAGAAATACAATTTCACACCAGAGGGCTACTATAGTGTCGGAACAGATTGGAATGTACCACAGCAGTGCTGGCAAGCTGGTTGGATTGGTGGGGGAATGAACAACTATAGTTTCCTTTTAGGGGATGATGAACTAGCCTATGAACGAGGTTTTTCTACTTTCCGTTTTATCTTGGATAAGCTTCAGAATGAGAAGGGATGGGTTACAGGGATTTATGCTAATGGGATATATTATGGAGACAATTTTGACCTTGAAAAAACCACTAACATATTACTGGTAAGGAAGAACGCAGATTTATTATTCTTTCTGCTAAAGGAAAGCATATTGCTAGAGGGAAAAGGTGAATCTATTGATCTCTATAAAAGTAAGATTAGAAGTTTGGCAAATGCTTTTGTAAGACTCTTTGATAAGTATGGGCAAGTAGGACAGTTTATGGATATTCAGACAGAGGAGCTTGTTATTGGGAACTCTGCGAGTGCAGGTATTTTAGTGGGTGCACTTGCACTTGCTTCAGAATATTTCAAGCATCTACCCTATTTAGAAGTAGCACAAAAACTAGCAGATTATTATTATAACCATTATGTATCTGTAGGCATACTTAATGGTTGCCCAGGGGAAATCTGTCAAGCACCAGATAGTGAAGCTGCATTTGGGCTACTGGATGGTTACATTCAGCTTTATGAAACCACGAAGGAAGAAAAATGGCTTAACTATGCTAAACAGACATTCGAGATTGCTATCACTTGGGTAATGAGTTATGATTTTGACTTCCCTTACGAAAGTACGGCTGCCAAGTTGAACCTACATACCCTCGGGACTGTATTTGCTAATGTACAGAATAAACATTCTGCACCAGGCATTTGTAGTCTATCAGGTAATAGTTTGTTGAAGCTCTATCGTTTTACTAAGGAGAGAAGGTATTTGGATTGGCTACACTTTATAGCCCATGCCTTGCCACAATTTGTTTCATTAGAAGAACGGCCTATTTTTACTTTAGCAAAAAAGTACCTTCCTTCTGGTTTCATAAATGAAAGAGTGCAGACTAGTGACTGGGAAGGAAAAGAAACAATAGGTGAATTTGCATATGGATCTAACTGGCCTGAGGTTTCCATGCTACTTACTTTTGTAGAGATTCCAGGCATCTATATAGATTTTTCTCAACAGTTTGTTTATGGTTTTGATCATATTGACTATGAGATTAAGTATCAAGATACAGATCAAGTAGTCCTAGAACTATTCAATAATACGTTATATGATACAAAAGTGACATTGTTAGTAGATGAAAGTAAAGATTTAGATATGTTAAAGTATCATTATTATACGAAGATGAAAAAGGTTTCTTTATATAAAGGAGAAAAAAGAATTATAACACTTACAAGGGTATAGTGCTGAAGAATCCTTGTCTACTCAAAAAGCTTCAAAGTTAATTGCTAATAAAGGCTAGAGATACCTTTACAGTTTAATAAAGATATTTCTAGCCTTTAAATTTATAACATTTTATTGTAGTGGATTTAAATTTTCATTACCACTCATACTTAAAATCATTTGTACAAGGAGTTCAATTTCATTTTCAATATCTTGAAGGTTTACAGCTTCACAAGGTGCATGCATATAACGAAGTGGTAAGGAAACAAGTGCTACTGGAACACCTTTACCTGTTAATCTAATTCTGTCGGCATCTGTACCTGTGGATCTTGGAGTGAGTTCATACTGAAATGGAATATTATGTACTTGGGCAGCTTTCTCTAATAGCTCATTGATTTTCTTACTAATAGGTGCACCTTTAGATAGGATAGGTCCTTTACCAAGAGATACACAGCCACATTCCTTTGGATTCATTTCTGGATGATCTGTTGCGAAAGAAACATCACAAGCAATACCCATAGTTGGATTAATATGGCTTGCTGCAAAGTAAGCACCGCCCATATTAGTTTCTTCATTTACTGTACTTACAGCGTAAACTGCCACATTAGGGTTTTGGTCCGCAACTCTTCTAAGTACTTCGGCTACAATAAAAGCACCTGTGCGGTTATCTAAACCACGTCCTACCATAACATCATTAAGTAAATACTCATAGTTCGTATCGTAGATTACATAGTCACCCATAGAAACATACTCTTCAATTTCTTCTTTATTACGTGCCCCACAATCTATAAAGAGATCCTGTACCGCCACCTTATCTTTAGGGCCTCCTTGATGTTCAGGTTTAACACCTACTACACCCTTTATAACACCTTTTTTACCTAAAATTTTTACAGTCATACCCAGGGCTAGTTTAGGATTGATACCACCGGCTTTGGTTACATACACATAACCATTTGAATCAATATAGCTTACCATATAAGCAATCTCATCGCAGTGTCCTGCAAGCATTACTTTAAAAGGTTTATCAGGATTAACAGATGCCACGACATTACCCACTACATCTGTTTCAATTTTGTGAGCAAATGATTCTACGTACTCAATCCATAGTTTTTGAAGTGCTACCTCATCGCCAGATGGTGAAGGTGTTTCGATTAATTGTTGTAAAAAATGTTTAGATTCTGGTCTCATTTTATCCTCCTAAATATAGTAATGTCTTTATCATATCATATTTACTTTCTTTGCATAGAGTCTACTAAGAAAAATGAGTATGACAGAAAATACCTTAGACTTCTATAAATAATAAATTTTAAAAGGCTAGATACTAAATGTGGAGTATTTTTAAAGGAGGCTTATAAAATGGCAAAAGAAACTGGATTTGCAAGCTTTACACCAGATGCAGCAAAAAATCATATGCGAGAGCAGCAAAAACAAGCTGGAGATCCTTTTGCAGGCGTGCAAAGACACAAAGATAAACAAAAAGCTATGAATAAAAATAATTAATCTAGAAGCGAGTGATTGTTTTATGAATAATAATAAAAATAGAATGAAAGATAGAGATAAAAGTAATGCAACACTAAGAAAGATAGACCCTAGTCGTTATGCAGATAAAGGGATTATCAATGGTGAAAAAATCGGTGTACATGATGGTAAACATGAAAAAAGCAATTAAATATTAGCTTTTAAAGTAAAGAGGAGTAGGACTAAAAGTACCTATTCCTCTTTATTTTTGCATATCAAATGCTTATTAAATAATGACCATTTACCTACTTAGAACAACTTTTTAGCAAATAACGCGTATGCAATACCCTTAATTTATGTTATGCTATGCTATAGACAAAAATAGCAGTAAGGAGATAGACAATGATTGAATTAGGTAAAATTCAAGTGCTAGAAGTGGTGCGTGAGAGCGACTTCGGTGTATATTTAAACTCAAAAGAAGAAAAAAGTGAAAATGATATTTTACTTCCTAATAAACAATTTCCAGAAGGTACAGAAGTAGGGGATGAAATAGAAGTATTTATCTATAGAGATACAGCAGATAGACTTATTGCCACAACTATTATGCCAAAACTTACACTTGGCAAAGTAGCAGAGCTAGAAGTTGTAGAACTGACACATATTGGGGCGTTCTTAGACTGGGGGCTTCAAAAAGACTTATTCTTACCTTTTAAGCAACAAGTTGGTAAGCTTCAAAAAGGTGATAAAGTTATTGTAGGCCTTTATATTGATAAAAGTGACCGTTTATGTGCAACAATGAAAGTATATGATGTACTAAGCTGTAAATCACCTTATAAACAAAACCAAAGTGCTAAAGGGATAATATATAGTATCAAGAAAGAACTTGGGCTATTAGTTGCTGTAGACTATACTTATCATGGTTTAATTCCGTCAAAAGAAGTATTTGGGCGTTACCAAGTAGGTGATGTAGTAGAGGTACGTATTAAAAAGATTAGACCAGATGGTAAATTAG
>JAHLFD010000008.1:0-16707 GCA_018883975.1 Candidatus Niameybacter stercoravium | reverse complement strand
TGTCATTGAAGCTTCCTATGATTTAGGAGCAGATAAATTTACAACCTTTAAGCGTATTATTTTACCATTAAGTATGCCTGGTGTTATAACAGGTATTGTAATGGTATTTATGCCAGCACTTACAACATTCTTAGTATCTAGATTATTAGGTGGTGGTAAAACAACGCTTTTAGGTGACCTTATTGAGCAACAATTTAATAAGACAGGCGATTGGGCTTTTGGTTCAGCCTTATCTGTTATTTTAATGGTTATTATATTGATTACGCTTGTCTTTATGTCTAAGAAAGATTCATTTGATAAAGGAGGCGGCCTATTTTGATGAAATTTATAAAAAAGTCATACGTAGCATTTATTTTGCTCATTATGTATGCGCCTGTAGCCATTTTAATGGTGTACTCCTTTAACGATTCTAAACTACCAATTTGGAAGGGGTTTACCCTTAGATGGTATGAAGAAATATTTAAAGATTATAGTATTCAGCAGGCTTTTTCAAATACTATATTAGTTGCAGTAGTATCTTCGATTATAGCGACCATAATTGGAACTTTTGCAGCTATTGGGATTGAACGTATGACAGGCTGGAAAAAAAATCTTGTAATGAACGTTACTTATATTCCATTATTAAGTTCAGAGATTGTAACAGGGGTATCATTAATGTTACTTTTTGGGGCGCTTGGGATGACACCAGGTATTTCAACTCTCATTTTGTCACATATTACATTTAGTATACCTTATGTGATTCTATCTATTATGCCTAAACTTAAACAGCTTAACTATAACATATATGAAGCAGCTTTAGATTTAGGAGCTAAACCAAGTTATGCATTTAGAAAAGTTATTTTACCTGAAATTTTACCAGGTGTACTTGCAGGGCTATTTATAGCTTTTACATTGTCTATTGATGATTTTATCATTAGTTTCTTTAATACAGGTCCGGGAGTAGATACTTTGTCAATAAAGGTATTCTCTATGACACGTAAAGGGGTAGCTCCGACGATTAATGCTATTTCAACTATTATGTTTGGGACTATCATTATTATTCTGATTACAACTAATATAATGGCAAGTAGAAAACAAAAAAAAATAAATAAGTCTAATAAGAGTCTATAAACCAAAGGGAAGGATGGTCAAATAAAATGAGAAAATTATCAAGGCTATTTTTAGGAATGGCTTTAGCAGGAACTATGGCAATTACTTTAACAGGATGCGGTAATAATGGTGATAAGCCAGTAGTTAAAGTATTTAACTGGGGAGATTATATTGATCCAGAAGTAAATAAAATATTTGAAGAAGAAACAGGTATTCGTGTTATTTATTCTGAATTTGGGACAAATGAAGAGATGTTCCAAAAGCTTGAGCCAGGTAATGTAAGTTATGATATTGCAATACCTTCAGATTATATGATAGAAAAAATGATCAATAATGATATGTTAGAGCCTATTGATGTGACAAAGCTTACGAATTATCCTAAAATAGATGATCGTTTTAAAAACCTTCCATACGACCCAAATAATCAGTATTCTATACCATATATGTGGGGAACGGTAGGAATTATCTATAATACAACAATGGTAGAAGAACCAGTAGATAGTTGGAATGCTCTTTGGGATGAAAGGTATGCAGGTAAAATCTTTGTATATGATAGTGAACGTGAAGGTATTATGGCAGCTCTTAAAAAGTTAGGCTATTCTATGAATACAAGAGATCCTAAAGAACTTGAAGAAGCAAAACAAGAACTTATTAAACAAGCACCACTTGTACTAAGCTATGTTGGGGATGAAGGTAAAGGTAAGATGATTAGCGGTGAAGCTGCCCTTATGATGGCATGGGCAGGAGATGCTATGGTTATGACAGAAGAAAATCCAGACTTAGCTTTTGCACTTCCAAAAGAAGGAACTAATTTCTTTGTAGATGCAATTGTAGTACCAAAAGGTGCAGAAAACTTAGAAAATGCTTATAAATATATTGATTTCTTATGCCGTCCTGACATTGCAGCAAAAAATGCAGAATATATTGGTTACTCAACACCAATCAGTGAGGCACGTGCACTTCTTCCAGAAGAGATAAGAAATAGTGAAGTTGCTTATCCATCAGAAGAAGAGACAGATAAAATGGAAATGTTTACAGACCCATCAGATGTTATTAAATTATATAGTAGTATTTGGATGGAAGCGAAATCAAGCGCATCTCAATAAGAATAAAAGAACCTATTTAGGCTATAATCTAGATAGGTTCTTTTGCTCTTTTAAAATTTATAATATTCCTATATAATAAAGTAAAAAGTAGTTCTTAATAAAAGGAGGAAGTAAGAAATGAAAAAAAAACATGCAAAAAATGAAGAAATAGAATTCTATACTAAAGAGTATGTAGCAGGTGAAAATGATACAGATAGTTGTGTAGAAATGGTGCCTAATATCGTACCAGTACAACGTCCAAATCCGAATGCATGGACCTCTTTCATTCTAGGTATTATTAGCTCAGTTGCATGGATTATTCCTCTTATAGGTCTTCCAATTACAATTGTAGGGACAGTACTTGGTGCAACAGGTATGCGTAATAAACGTAGTAAAGGAATTGCAATTGCAGGCTTTGTGACTAACTTAGTATTTTTAGCAGCAACAATTGCAGCAGGTGTACTTGAAATCATTTACTTTGTAAAAAAAGCTAAAAAGAACAAATAGTAACTTTTTGCATACTATATAGATAGAGTAGCGTATAGGAGGAAGTCTATATGTATGCGAAGGTTATTATTGTAAATAGCGAAGCACTAGGAAAAGGAGATGAGGGAGTAGGTCAGACGCTACTTGCTGTTTTCCTAAGAAAAGTGCTGGCTAGTCTTAAAAAGCCAGATGCTATTATTTTTTATAACTCTGGAGTAAAACTTCTTGTACAAGGCTCACGTTATTTAGAGGTATTAGTGGCATTAGAAGAGCAGGGTGTAGAGCTATTAGCATGTGGAACCTGTGTTTATAAAGTATGTAATCAAAAAGCTTTACTAGCAGGTCGAATTACAAATATGAGTGAAATTACAGATATTCTATTGAATGCAGAAACTGTTATTACACTATGAGAGACTATAGGCAGTAACCTAAATACAGGTTTACTGCTTTTCATTTGTATAGATAAAAGAAAACTGGACAAAAATGAGAATGAAAGAGGTGGAAATAATGAAAATCTTACATACTTCAGATTGGCATTTAGGACGTACATTACATGGATATAGTTTAATTGAAGACCAAGCATATATGTTAGAGCAGCTTATAGACTATATAGTACAAGAAAAGATAGAACTCCTTATTATAGCAGGAGATGTATACGATAAATCCTTACCTAATGAGGAGGCTGTAGCGCTTTTTAATCATTTTATTAGTGAGGTCATCGGAAGGCTAGAGATACCTACAGTCATTATTGCTGGGAATCATGATAGTAATACACGTATTCACTTCGGAAGTGAGCTTTTTGCAAGTAAGCATCTCTATATAGTAGGAGAATGTGAAAAGGGCTATCAAAAGGTAGCTATTGAAGGAAGTGAGACGATAGATGTCTACCTCATTCCTTATATGGAACCAGCCTATGTACGTGAAATAGCAGGAGATGAAACCATTAAACGACATGATGATGCCATGCGTTATTTAACAGGGCAAATAGAAAAAGAAAAAAATGATAGAGCCACTTTATTAGTGGTACATGCTTTTGTAGCAGGGGGAGACTTGTCTGATTCTGAGCGTAGACTATGCGCTGTTGGAACTGCTGAAATGGTAGGAGCAGATTGTTTTAAGCCTTTTACTTATACTGCACTAGGGCATTTACATAAGCCACAAGCTATAGGTAGTGAGCATATTAGATACAGCGGTTCACTTTTAAAATACTCTATATCTGAAGCAAATCAGCCAAAGTGTTTTGTGAAACTAGAGATTGTAGATGGGAAACTTACCACATTAGAAGAAGTATCCCTTAAACCTAAACGTGACCTAAAAATTGTACAAGGGCCTATTGAGGCTATCGTAAAAGCAGGTGCGCAGCTAGGAGAAGAAGAGAGACAGGACTATGTGTACGCTAAGATAGAAAGTAAAGGAACGGAAGATGTAGTAGGCCTTTTAAAACAAATTTATCCTTATACACTAGGTGCTGAATTTGTAATGAATAAAACGACTTCTAAAGAAAGAGAAAGTAAACAGAGTGAGTTTGAGGCAAGAAAGAAGAAGTCTCTTTCAGAACTGTTTATAGATTTCATGGATTATGTAGGGGAGACTACTTTTGATGAAGAAGAAACTGCTTATATGGGAGAGGTTATTAAGCAGATTGAGGAGGGAAGAAAATGAGGCCTAAAGTATTAACCATGCGTGCATTCGGGCCTTACGGTGGGAACCAGGTCATTGATTTTACTTTATTAGAAGATATTAATATGTTTCTTATACATGGACCAACGGGTTCAGGTAAGACAACCATATTAGATGCCATTTGTTATGCACTTTATGGTCAGACTAATGGTGGTGAGCGTACGGCAGAAAGTATGCGAAGTAAGTTTGCAACCACAGATGAGCCAGCAGAAGTTACTTTGACTTTCTACTTAAAAGGGGATGAATATAAAGTCATTCGTACCCCTAAATTTGAGCGCCCCAAAAAAAGGGGAGAAGGGTTTACTGTAGAAGAAGGCAAAGCACTTTTATATAAGTTAGAAGAAGGTGAGTTTAAGCTTGTAGCGGCAAGACTTCAAGAAGTAGATAGAAAGATAGAAGAATTACTTGTCTTTAATGTAGATCAGTTTAGACAGGTGATTATGATTGCACAAAACAAGTTTAGAGAGCTACTGACTGCAGATAGTAAAGAGCGCCAGAAGATTTTACAAGATATTTTCGAGACAGGTATTTACCAAAGTGTAGAGAAGCAGCTAGAAGAAAAAAGTAATGCACTTACTGAAGCCATGAAAGAAAAAAATATGGCTTATGAGATGCTATTAGGAAGGCTAAAGGAAGAAACTGATGAAAGGCTTATTAGTTACTTACAAACTAAACTGCTTAATAATACGCCAGAAGTAAGCGAAATTTTACACGATCTCATTAAAGAATATAGGGTCTATGAAGAAGCTAATAAAGCTAAGACAGTAGAACTTAAGACAGAGCTAGAGAAAGCACAAAATGTTTTAATACAGCAAAATGAAAAACATTCAGCTTACATGCAGCTTCAAGAGGTAAAAGAAAAATTAAACAGATTTGTTTTAGAAGAGGCAAGCTATAGACAGCTTGAACAAGAAGTTAAAAGCTTACAAAAGCTTCAACCTATTTTAGTTGTAGAAGAGCAGTGGCATAAGGCACAGGAAGAAGAAAAGCAAAATGTGCAGGCTATTACACTCTTGCATAAAGAAAAAGAAAAAGAGGAAGAGAGCCTTAGTCAGCTATTAAAAATACAGGAAGATAGTAAAGAAGAGGCCACTAAAATAGAAGCGAATAAAAGCAGATATCTTGCATTAGAAAGTTATTTACCTAAGATAGATAGTCTAGGTGAACTCATGAGTGCTCAGCAGAAATATGAACAGGATAAGCAGAAGCTAGAAATAGAGAAGGAACGTATAGAAAAGAGTATAAAAGCTTATGAAATGCGTATTAATGAAGCAGAAATTAAACTGAAAGATAAAGACACTTTAGCAAAAAGTATTCAAGAAGGAAAGATTGCCCTTCAAGCTATAGAATATATATTAGAATGCCAAGGTGAAAAAGCACGAAAATCAACAGAGATTGTGAGCTTACGTAATCAATATAAAGTTATTGCACAAAATCTAGAAAAGCTTAAAAAAGAAGAGATGCAGCTAAAAGTGCAGTATGATGAAGTTACACTAGCATGGATGAATGGACAAGCAAGTATTATGGCAGAACATCTAGAAGAAGGTAAGCCATGTCCTGTATGTGGCAGTACGGAGCATCCACATAAGGCAAAGTCAGGCCAGACACCTGTAAATCCAGAGATTATGAAAAAGTTAGAGACTAAGAGAAGCACTTACATTGCAGAAATCAGCAAAAAAGAAGAAGAACAAAACAGCATTCTCATACGTGGAAAGAGCTTAAATGAAGATATTGCACATTTAGATAAAAGAATAAATGGCTATGTAGAGAAAATAAATCAGTCAGCAGAAGAGATTACATCGGCTTATAAAGGGCAAGTAGAAGAAATATTAGGAGCTAATGAAAGAAAGCTTCAAGAAATTGAAAAGCTTGCTGGGACGATTGAGCAGGATAGAAGTAAAGTGACACTTGAAATGAGTACACTTGAGAAAATAAAAGAAGCCATTTATACGTGTCAAACTCAGCTTGAACTGCATAAGAGTAGAGTAGAAGCAATTAGGAGTGAGTTACCAGAAGGTATGGCAACGCGAGAGCAGCTTCTTGCACAAATGAAGACTTTAGAGGATGAGCAAAAAGCCTTTGAAATGCGTATGCAGCGTCTTCAAGATGAATTAGAGAAGGTTAAAGTACAGCTTTCTAAAAGTATTGGTATGCTTGAAGAAAAGGAAAAAGCCTTAAGTGATTTAAAGACAAAGGTGATAAAAGCTGAAGAAAGCTTTAATAAGGCTTTAAATGAGGCACAAATTGAAGATTTACAAACTTATGAGTTACTTAAATTAAAAGTTGATGAATTAGAAGCGCTACAAGAAAAGATTAAGGCATATTATACTCAAAAAGCTATTTTAGAAGAGAATAAGAAAGTACTAGAAATAAAGGTAGTTGATTTTAATATTGAAATGCTTATGGAAGCTAAGACGCATTTTGAAGTACTTGATAAAGAAAAAGAGAAACTGCAACTTGAAGGAGCAGATTTAGGGCGTCATATTACGCTTTATGAAGAGGTAGAGCAAGGTATAGAGGCCCTTTATGAGGAAAGTAAAGCAGTTGCTAAGAAGCAGCACATTATAGGAACCATGGCAAAAATGGCAAAAGGGAAAAATAGTAAAGGTTTATCTTTTGAGCGCTATATCCAAAGTAGTATCTTTGATGAGGTATTAGAAAGTGCTAATCAGAAGCTACGCCCTATGACAACTTCAAGATATGAGCTATATCGTACAGGGGACATGAAGCGTAAAAATGCTCAGTCTGGTCTAGATATTGCTGTCATTGATCATTATGTGGGTCAGACTAGACCTGTCAGTACTTTATCTGGCGGAGAAAGCTTTATGGCAGCACTTGCACTTGCTCTAGGTCTTGCAGATGTTATCTCAAGGCTGGCGGGAGCATCTAGCTTAGATACTATGTTTATTGATGAGGGATTTGGAACGCTAGATGAGCAATCTCTAGAACTTGCTATTAAAACTTTACTCAGCTTACAAGACACAGGTAGGTTAGTAGGGATTATTTCACACGTAAAAGAACTTAGGGAACAAATTCCAGCACGCCTTGAAATTACAAGGACTAATAAAGGTAGCTCGGCGCAGTTCAAGTTATAAAAAATACTATCTTTACCCTATAAAATAAGGTATATTATAAATAATAACCGACTAGAGGTAAAATCAAGGAGTGGAATTAATGAATAGAATTAATATTATTCATTTACTAGAGAAAAAAATCAATCGTGAATATATCATAGAAGATGAAATGATGAATAAGCATACAACTTTTAAAGTTGGCGGACCAGCTGATCTTTATGTAATTCCTAGGTCGGAAGAAGAGCTTGTGTATGCTATAGAAGTATGTAAAAGTGAAAATGCACCTTATTATGTTATTGGGAATGGAAGTAACTTACTTGTTACAGATAAAGGTTTTAGAGGTGTCATTATTGAGGTTTATAGACAAATGTCAGATATTACAGTAGAAGGTAATTGCATTACAGCCTATGCAGGTGCATTACTTTCAAGAATTGCAAATACAGCTTTAGAGCATGGATTAACAGGTCTTGAGTTTGCACATGGTATTCCAGGGACCCTTGGTGGGGCAGTAACAATGAATGCAGGAGCTTATGATGGAGAGATGAAACAAGTTTTAGAATCTGCTACAGTAATCGATGATAAGGGGCAGGTTAGAACCTTATCAGCAGAAGAACTAGAGCTTGAATATCGTAAGAGTATTATAAGCAGACTAGGTTATACAGTTATTAAGGCTACAATGCGTCTTGAGAGTGGTGATAAAGAAGCCATTTCAGCTAAGATGAAGGACCTTATGCAAAGAAGACGTGACAAACAGCCTTTAGAGTATCCAAGTGCAGGAAGTACTTTTAAACGCCCAGTAGGACACTTTGCAGGAAAACTTATTATGGATGCAGGACTACGTGGCTATCAGTTAGGTGGCGCACAAGTTTCAGAAAAACACTGTGGTTTTGTCATTAATAAAGATCATGCAACTTGCCAAGATATATTAGACCTTATTCACTATATTCAAGAAGAAGTAAAAAGTAAGTTTGATGTACAAATAGAGCCAGAGGTTAAAATGATAGGAGAAAGATAAAGGATGGAATTTATTATTGTTACGGGCATGTCTGGGGCAGGTAAAAGCACAGCAATTAACTGCTTAGAAGACATGGGATATTATTGTGTAGATAATTTACCACCAACACTTATTCCAAACTTTGCAAGTCTTATCGTAGACAAAAGACAACATTATGATAAGGTAGTCTTAGGGATAGACATAAGAGGTGGCATCTTATTTGATGACTTATTTACAAGTTTAGATGCATTAAAAGTAGCAGGATATGAATACAAAATTATCTTTTTTGACTGCTTAGATGAGGTGCTCATTAAACGCTATAAAGAAACAAGAAGGCTTCATCCTCTTGCACGTAATGAGCGTATTCAGGAAGGTATAGAAAAAGAGCGCCTTATCTTGACAGAAGTTAAGAATAAAGCAGATTATATTATTGATAGTACACATCTTTTACCGAAAGATGTAAAAGATGTGATCTATAATATTTTCACTCAGAAAGCAGATTTTCAAAATCTCATGATTACTATCCTCGTATTTGGGTTCAAGTATGGTGTACCTATAGATGCAGATTTAGTCTTTGACGTACGTTTTGCACCAAATCCATACTATATATCAGAACTTAGACCACTTACAGGAAACAATAAGAAAGTGGAAGACTATGTCATGAGTTTTGAAGTAACACGCCATTTTACAGAAAAACTTAAAGACATGATAGACTTCCTTATTCCTCACTATACTAAAGAAGGCAAGAACCAGCTCGTCATAGGGATTGGTTGCACGGGAGGGAAACACCGTTCGGTCGTTATAGGTAATGCCCTCTATAATTATCTAAAAAAATGTGGTAATGCAGTAACAATTCAGCATAGAGATATAGATAAAGATAGTAAGAGAGGTAAATAACATGAATACAAGTTCCTTAAAGGTCGTAGCAATTGGTGGCGGCACAGGCCTTTCAACTATGCTTAGAGGTATTAAAAAATATACACCTAATATTACAGCTATTGTAACAGTGGCTGATAATGGTGGGGGATCTGGCATATTAAGAGAAGAGATGAATATTATTCCTCCAGGAGATATTAGAAACTGTATCGTGGCATTAGCCAATACAGAACCGGTTATGAAACAACTGTTGCAGTATAGATTTAAAGAAGGCTCTTTAAAGGGGCAGAACTTTGGAAATCTCTTTTTAGCAGCACTTACAGATGTCAGTGGTAACTTCGAAAAAGCAGTACAGGTAACAAGCAATGTTCTTGCTATAACAGGGAAAGTACTGCCTGTAACCCTTGAAGATGTACAACTTTATGCTACATTTGAAAACGGTATATGTGTAAAAGGTGAGACTCAGATTGTAGATTATAGCAAAGCTAATCATATTATGATTAAAGATATTAGGCTAGAACCAGATAATCCAAAGCCAGCAGAAGAAGTTATAGAAGCAATTGAAGACGCAGACATAATTTTATTAGGACCAGGAAGTTTATACACAAGTATTATTCCAAATCTGCTTATTAAAGAAGTATCAGAAGCTACTAGAAAGTCTAAGGCTGAGAAAGTTTATATTGCAAATATGATGAGCCAGCCAGGTGAAACAACGGGCTTTACTATAGAGGACCATATAGAGGAACTTGAAAAATTTATTGGCAAAAACACGCTAGATAAAGTAATTGTAAATAATGAAGATGTACCAGAAGAATATCTTAAAAAATATATAGAAGATGGGGCGCATATGCTCATGCTAAATGATGCCCATCCTATTTGGCAGACACTTAAGCGTATTGAAGCACCTCTTGTACAGGTGAACCATGAAAAGCAGTTTATTAGACATAATCCAAATAAATTAGCTGAATATATTTTTAAAGATATTTAAATAATAAAGAGTATCTAAAGAGGTGGCAAAATGTCTTTTTCTTCAGAGGTGCGTAAGGAACTTACAGAACTTACGGGTGATGCAAGGCACTGTATGATTGCAGAAATTGGAGGCTTCTTACTCATTGCAGGTAAAATAGAATGTGAAAAAGGGAAGTTTAGTATTCAGATTCAAATAGAAAATGAAGCCATTGCTAGAAAATACTTTACAATGATAAAAAAAGCTTTTAATATTAATACAGAAGTCCTATTAATAGCTCACAAGAATAAAAATAGGCAAACATATCTTCTTAAGATAAATAATCCAGAAGATGCAAAGAAAATTTTATTAGCAACAACACTATTAAAGTATGAGCATAATGTACCTATTTTACGTAATCATATGGATTACACAATGGTACAAAGTATTTGTTGTAAACGAGCATATTTACGTGGCTCTTTTTTAGGTGGAGGTTCAGTTAGCGACCCTGAAAAAGGTTACCATTTTGAGTTTGTAACAATTTATTATGAAAATGCAGAGTATTTACAAAATACGATGAAAAATTTAGAAATGGATGCAAAAATAGTAACTCGAAAAGGAAGTTATGTGGTATACTTAAAGGAAGGTTCACAAATTGTAGATTTGCTCAATGTTATTGGGGCACATATTGCACTTATGCAATTAGAGAACATAAGAATTGTGAAAGAAGTACGCAATAATGTTAATAGGCTTGTAAACTGTGAAACAGCTAATCTGAAGAAAACTGTTTCAGCTGCAGTTAGACAAGTTCAAGATATTGAATATCTAAGAGATACTATTGGCTTAGCGGCACTTCCAGAAAACCTTGAGCAAATTGCTAGATATAGACTAGAGTATTCCAGTGCAACACTTAAAGAGTTAGGGGAGCTCATGGTTCCTCCAGTAGGAAAATCAGGGGTTAACCATAGACTCAAGAAATTAAGTGAAATCGCATGTCAAATAAGGGAACAAAGAGGAGGATTAAGTAAAAATGATTAAAGAAAGAGTATGTGTAGGTCTTAAAAACGGCTTAGAAGCAAGACCAGCAGCATTATTTGTACAAATTGCAAGTAAGTTTGAAAGTCATATTGCAGTGGTAGTAGATGAAAAAAATGTTAATGCAAAAAGTATTATGGGAATGATGTCTCTTGGAACAATTAAAGGGGCAGAGATTGAACTTGTTGTAGATGGAGAAGATGAGAAAGAAGCAGTAGCTGCTCTTAAAGAATTCTTAACTACAGAAGAAACAGCTGAATAATGAATAGGAACAGTGTAGATGAAAATCTACACTTTTTTATTTGGATAGTAGACAAATGACAGAAGACTTATTATAATATTAGTTGATAATAATTATCCTAAAAGATAGTGTTCTAATCGATGATAGATGAGTATCTTAATGAATTATATATAGTATACATGGAGGCTTAATATGGAGCAGTTAAATCAAGAAATAAAAGATAAATTAGAAAAAGTATGTATTTGCCGTGGCATTACAAAAGCAGCCATTAAAGCAAGTGTACGCGACGGGAAAAAAACAGTAGAAGACATTGCTACTGATACAGGTGCTACATTAGGTGGTTGTAAAGGATTTAGATGTAATGCTAAGATCCAAGAGATTATTGAAGGTTATGGAACAGAGTGGAATTAATCCACTCTGTTTTTTTATTATATAGGAAATTAGGAGTTCGCTTAAGAAAGAAATGTGGCATTAGCCACTTTTTTGTTTTATTTTAGAAAGCTCGTACATATACTAATAGAAATAATAGGAATAGGAGTAGGAGCTATGGCAGCATGCAATTTATTAGTCTATGGCAGTGGAAATTGTGAATTAGCAGCTGTAATTGAAGCAGAAGTAAGTAGACTTTTACAGGTTGAATCTGAAGAAGTGAAGATTTTTGCAAGAGGCTACATCCTAGAAAATAGTTGTTTAGCATTGTATAAGCGCTTCACTCCCTTAAAAGAACAGCTCGGACAAGTGAAAAAAGGGGGATTATATGAGTATTTTTATGATGGGACGGAAAAAGTAGAACGTCAGGAGCTCAGAATGGAAAGTAGTGCACATAAGGAGGCCTTTGAAGAATGTGTGCAAATAGGGATTAAAAGGATGAGAGCAGAAGTCGTAACATTAGTACTCATAGGAGAGAGTAATGAAACAGGGCTTTTTTGGGATTTCACAGAGGAACATCCTTCTAAACTGACCTATAAAGCATTAGATGAAGTCCTTTATAAATTGGGAAAGCGTAATCATATAACATTTGATGTGATTATGGATATACCTATATGGCATGGAATAGAAGTACCTTATGCACTGGCTAAGAATCCTTATATCAAAAGTTTATTTATGTATGAAAGGCAGACACCTCTGCATATTTTTCCAATTGCATATTGGATACAGCGTACTTATTTAGAGCAGAAGAATTATTTAGAAGTACTTTATAAGTATTTTCCGGGATATTATGTGACGCTGGACCAAGAAAAGTGGAGTGAATGTATGGATAGCTGGAGACGTTATTGGGATAGTCCAGATCATATAATGTGGAGGCAGTTTTATGAGAATTATAAGGCAGTGGTACTTTATACAAATCCAGAAAAGCCAGCACAGTATGCTAAACTTTACTTCAGACAACAATATATCCCTGAGCAGAGAGAGACTATTAGCGAACAGGAGCTTCAAGATTATTTGGTAGAGATGTATCATACTACCTTTGATGACAAAAATATTAAACTTTGGTTAACAGATTTTAAAACTTGCGTAGATTATTATAAATTGTAGATTTTTGGTAGCTATCCATTATATAATGTAGAAAAGTATAAAAAGATATAAGCGTACAAGAAGGAGGAACATCTTGAGCAATAAACTACATTGTATAAAGGGCGTAGTGGGTATAGGGATACTTGTTTTACCAACAGTCTTATATGCTAAATCTCCAGATTCCATTAGAATTGGACTTGAGTCAGTATATAAGGATGCTTATACCATACAAATTAAAAGTGAAAGCCCACTTGCTGTGGGCTATTTTGATGAGGAAAGATGGATTAAGGAAGGTTATCTAGAGAGTGAAGAAATAAATGTTACTTTAGCAAATCAGACATACTATAGCTATGACGAAGTTTATAGTGACTTGGAGGAAGCTTATGCTGTATTAGATGCTTATGATAGTGAAGCAGTTGTAGCATATGTAGAACCAGGTGAGTATAAAATTTATACAACAGATGGCTTTGAGGCACAAACAAAAGTAAATACGAATAATAATCGTATTCAGATTGCAGATACTTATGGTGAAATTCTTTTAATCAGTGAGAATAATAATAGTCCATTAGGTTTTAGAGGAAGTTATGATACCTATGATTTTCCTGCAACAGGAGTAGGGAATAGCCGCATCTATAGAGGTGTAATAGAAGTGGTAAAAGGACAGTATAAAGGTCTTACAGCAGTTAATCAGGTAGATATGGAAGATTATTTATATGGAGTTGTACCTTGTGAGATGTCTGCTTCTTGGCATGAAGAGGCTCTAAAGGCTCAGGCTGTTACAGCTAGGTCTATGGCTACATTCCAATACAATAGATTTTTATCAAGAGGCTATAACTTAGTAGATACAACGACTAGCCAGGTATATAGAGGGATTACTGCAGAAGATGCAAGGTCAAATGCAGCAGTAGACGCTACAAGCGGTGAAATAGCCACTTATAATGGAAAAGTTGCAGAGACTGTTTATAGTGCAAGTAGTGGTGGTTATACAGCAGACTCTCAGTATGTATGGGGAAATGCAGTACCTTATTTAAAAGCTAAGCCAGACCCATATGAATCAGCAGCAAATCATGTACCTTGGACACGTACTATTACAACAAAAGAACTTGAAAAATGCGTAGCTAATCAAGGACAAAATATAGGTACAGTAAAAGGGGTTAGAATAGAAGGCTATACAACAAGTGGTAGAGTAAAAGCTTTAACTATACTAGGAACAAATGGTGAATATACTGTGAAGAATGAAGCTACAAGAACTTTCTTTAGTGGAAGCAATGATGGTTCACTTAAAAGTCGTATGTATAAGTTTACACCTTATGACGAGGGGAGCCAAGTTACGCCACCTGTTATACAAAAGCCATCTCAGCCAGAAAGTTCTAATAAAGTGAATATCTTAACTTCAGATGGGACGGTTACATTAGACTTAGAAGGGCTGTGGATTGAAAGTGACGCTACCTTTTCTAAAGTAGAAGGAGAAGTATACATACAGGATCAAGATAGTGTAACAAGTAGCATAGAACTTGGTATAGGTGATGCAGCAGATAATACGGATCCAGATTTAGATTTTAAAGATGATTACATAACATCAGGAGATGCTACGACTGTATATGGTGATATTACCTTATATGGAATGGGGTATGGTCATGGTGTAGGTATGTCACAGTATGGTGCAAAAGGCATGGCAGAAGCCGGTTTTGATTATGAAGATATTATTATGTATTACTATGATGGCGTTATTATAGAATAAAATAAATAAAGGGTAGCAGATTTAAGTGATATGCTCCCCTTAAGATAGACAGTTTAAATAATAAAACTGTTATCTTAAGGAGGAGCATTTTTCATGGGAAGAAAATCAAAAATTTCATATGAAATAAAAATAGATGTTGTTAAAAGGTGCTTAACGGGCACGACCACTGTCACTCATGAAGCATCATTGCTAGGCATTAGCCGCCTAGCCATATCCAAATGGATTTCTCTTTATCAATGCCAAGGAGAAGATGGTCTAATTACTCGATCAAAAAATGTAGCCTATCCCACTATAATTAAACTAAATGCTGTAGAAGACTATTTGAATGGTAAAGGCTCTTTAATGGAGATTTGTAAAAAGTATCAAATTCGCTCATATACTCAACTCCAGAACTGGATTAGGAAGTATAATAATCATGAGGAGCTTAAAGCTTCTGGAACAGGAGGAAAGCCAATCATGACTAAAGGGCGTAAAACAACATATGAAGAACGTGTTACAATCGTTCAGTATTGCATAGAGAATCAAAATAATTACACAGAAACAGCAGATAAGTTTCAAGTATCTTACCAGCAGGTTTATACATGGATGAAAAAATATGAGGAGGCAGGAATAGATGGACTTTTAGACCTTCGTGGTCGTACCAAACCGGTAGACGAAATGAGTAAACTAGAACGCTTACGTATGGAAAATCGTTTACTTAAAGCACAAAATAAACGTCAAGAAATGGAGATGAACTTCTTAAAAAAGCTAGACGAAATAGAAAGGAGATGGGACTAGGACGTCTAAGACACGAAGGAATCTATCAAGCTATACTTGAGTCGCATCAGAAGTATGGCTATCCCATTCGCTCTCTTTGTCAAATAGGACAAGTAACTAGAGCTGCATACTACAAGTGGCTAAACCGAAAAACACCTGAAAATGAAGTAAAAAATATAAGACTTTCAAAGACAATAGAAGTCATTCATGAGCAATATCCTGATAAAGGTTACCGACGCATCAAAGATGATCTAGAACGTTATCATAATCAAAGAGTAAATGATAAAAGAGTACTCAGAATCTGTCGTAAACTCAATATAAAATCTACTATTAAATACGCGAATAAGGGCTGTACAAGACAAGCAGCAAATCCACAACATATTGCTGAAAATGTGTTAAACCGTGAATTTAAGGCGGATAAACCAAATGAGAAATGGCTTACTGATGTAACAGAGTTCAAGTATTACGTTTCTGGAGAAAAAAAGAAACTTTATCTTAGTGCTATTATAGATCTTTACGATCGTCGTATCGTATCCTACGTGATAAGTGATAGAAATGACAACGCATTAGTTTTTGAAACATTTGACCTGGCCTTACAAGAATCACCGAATGCAAAGCCACTATTCCATAGTGATCGGGGCTTTCAGTATACAAGTCGCTCTTTTTATAAAAAGCTTATGAATGCAGGAATGACTCAAAGTATGTCCAGAGTAGGTAAATGCATTGACAATGGTCCTATAGAAGGATTCTGGGGAATCTTAAAAAGAGAGCGGTATTATGGAAAGAAGTTTACAAACAAAAAAGATTTAGTAGAAATGATTAAAGAATATATGACTTACTATAACAATAAACGTCTTCAGAGAAAGCTTGGTGTATTAACACCTTTTGAAAAACACCAAGCTTATTTGCAGGTAGCATAAAAAACTACCACTAGATCTGAATCTAATGGTAGTAAAAAGTTTTTATTTTTTTAGTTGTCTACTTGACGGGTAGCAGTTCAAAGCGCATTATACGTTTAAATCTGCTACCCTTTTCATTAATTAACCGTATCTTTTATATGTCTTGACGAATTTAGGCATAAACTTTAGTATTATAGGTAGAAATTCGAATAACCTAAATGGGCTGGGATAGATTGGAGATATTATGAATACATCAGACTTTTACTTTGATTTACCTGAAGAACTGATTG
>JAHLFD010000063.1:0-24579 GCA_018883975.1 Candidatus Niameybacter stercoravium | reverse complement strand
ATCTTAGATATATTGTTTTATACATACTACTTCTTAACTTCAAATATAAATAGATATATTTATTCCACATAAATTTCAGCATTAAAAAGAGCCTCCTTCGATAGAAGGGGGCTCTTTTTAAGACCCAGATTTCAATCCTTATACAGGCTCTGATAATGTTCCCCCCATTTCCATAGTGCATCCATAACAGGTTGTAAGCTATAGCCTAACTCAGTTAATGAATATTCTACTCTAGGTGGTACCTCAGGGTAAACTTGGCGTATCACAAGTCCATCAGCTTCCATAGCACGTAAATTCTGCGTTAATACCTTTTGACTAATATTTCCTATAGAGCTTTTTAACTCTCCAAAACGTTTAGTTCCTGGAAGTAAGTCTCTTAAAATTAAAACTTTCCATTTATCACCAATAAGATATAGCGTTGTTTCAATAGGGCAAGGTGGTAAAAGTCGTTGCATCACTCATCCTCCAATAGTTTCTTTTAGGTACCTATAGCACTTTAAAGTGCTTACTTTCCAAACTATACTTTTAATATTATTATAAATTCATAAGCAACCGGTGGCAATAAAATGAATAGGAAGGCATTAACAATGAATGAAGTGATACAATTTTTAAATGAAAATCCAGTACAATATTTTGCTACAGTAGGTCTAGATGGTAGACCAAAAGTAAGACCTTTTCAATTTATGCTTGAGCAAGATGGTAAACTATACTTCTGCACAAATAATACAAAAGAAGTTTATAAAGAAATGCAAAATACTCCTTATGTAGAAATAGTAACATCAAGCTCAACTTTTGCTTGGATGCGATTAAGTGGGAAGGTAACATTCTCTAATGATTTAGAAATTAAGAAAGCAATCATTGAAGCAAGCCCACTTGTAAAATCTCTCTATCAAACAGCAGAAAATCCTATTTTCGAGATTTTCTACCTTGATGAAGCAAATGCTGTGATAGCTGATTTTTCAGGAAACCCACCTAAGACATATGTATTATAAATTAAAATATAACTATACATATAGCACCTCTTAACGCTTAGAGGTGCTATATCATTTACTAAAGCAACTAATCTCCTAGATAGTTCATATTTCTACATACTCACTACTTGTTGATGATTGACTTTAAGCACCTTATCATAGCGATGCTTCGTATCTTTAAAAAGTACATGACTTACATTAATAACTGTTACGCCTTCTAAGTCTAGTATACTTTCTTCTATTTCCTTTGCCCTTTCCATATCAAGTGCTGCAAAGGCTTCATCTAGAAAGATAATACTTGCATGTGCTAGAAGCCCTCTTGCAATAACTACTCTGCTTCTTTCCCCTCCTGATATGTTCTTACCATTATCATAAATCATAGTATCTAATCCATCAGGCAAACTTGCTACAAAGTCTGTAAGCCCCGCCTTCTTAAGGGCCTCCTCAATCTCTTCTTCACTATAATCCTTATAAAGGGTAATGTTATTTCTTAAGGTATCTTCAAAGATGAATACCTGTTGCTCTACATTGGCTACCTGTGAAAAGAAGTCCTGTTTTTTAATATCCTTTAGGCTATGCCCATCAATTAGAATTTCACCCTTTGTAGGGTTAAAGTACTTTCTAAGGAGTTTAAGTAGTGTAGACTTCCCGCCTCCACTTGGTCCTACAATGAGATATTTCCCACCTTTTTTAAGTTCTAGCTGTACATTCTCAAGTATCTTATCAGACTCCTCATAGCCAAAGTCTACATTTTCAAGGATGATACCTTCTTTAAAGCCCTTAAAGTCTACAGTCTCTTCATAGTTATCTTCATTCTTAAGGGTTTCTTCAATCTTTTTCATTAGGTCTTTAACTGTAAAAATCTTTGGCAACTGCTCAGTCATATTCATAACAGGCCACATAACCTTTTGAAACCCTTGTACAACAAGGAATACACCCCCTATAGTAATGGTTCCTTTAATAGCCATAAATCCACATACGGCACATACTGTATACATCATTAGGTTCATTAAAATATTTTCTGAAGCTTGAATGTAAGAAAGAATCTTATCTATAACATATCCTTTTTGCTGAACCTCTTCGCTCTTTGCATTAAAACTACTTTGTACACGTTCACGTAAGTTGTTACTCTTAATAATATGAAAAGCTGATAACACTTCTTTGGTATAAGAAGTATAACCCTCGAATAAATTACTGCGCTCCTTCATATGCCTAGAAACAGGTTTAGAAGTCACCATAGATAAAATAATATTTAGACACATAGCAACTAGCCCTAGTAAAAACACCCTAGATGTAACTGTAGAAACCATCCAAATGCCTGCAAAAAAGTTAAGTAGACATACTCCAATTTCATAAATACTATCAGTGAGATTGACCTCTAGCAGGTTAAAATCATTTGTTATGCTAGAAATATATTTAGCGTTATTCTCTTTATGAAATTCACTAATATTTTTACCGAAAACACCTTTTACATAGTAGCGCTTCATATTAAGGTTCACCCGTCTCTTATATAAAGCTCTTGTAACTGCTGTTAAAATACATAAAGGTACAAGGCATACAGCCATCAAAATCAACACGCCAGCTGTTTCTTTAAAATGAGTCATATCACCACTTAACGCAATATCCATAAGCTCCTTCATTTTAATAAAAGTATAGGAGTCTACTATGGCAAGCACTCCTGCACTCACTAGTGCTATACCTAATATAGGCAATGCCTTAAACAATTGCTTTAACATACAACCACCTCCCCAAAATAGTCTTTTGCATTGTATGTATGAACTTTTCGATTCTTAAGTTCTAATACATAGTCATACTCCTGTGTTATCCCTTCATAGTAACGATGACTAATGGCTACTACAGTACAATCTAAACCAAGAAGTTCCTGCTCAATTTTTCTCCCCATCTCTTCATTGAGGGCTGAAGTGCCTTCATCTACAAAGAGAATCTTTGCATTTTTCGCTAAGGCCCTTGCTATAGAAATTCTTTGTCTTTGTCCACCTGAAAGATTTTTACCATTTTCTAAAAGCATGGTTTCAAGGCCATCCTTCCCTTCAAGTAAATCATCAAGCCCCGCTTTATGGGCTGCTTCTAATACCTTCTGGGTAGGTATATCTTTATAAAGACTAATATTGTTATGAATAGTATCTTCAAAGAGAAATACATCTTGGTACACAAAGGCTACCTGATTGTTAAAATCACTTTCCCCAATAGCCTTATAATCTTTTCCATCTACCACAATACTTCCCTCATAGTCATCATAAATCATAGATAATAGCTTCATTAAAGTAGATTTGCCCGCGCCACTTACCCCCTTAATGAGATACTTCTTACCCGCTTCTATAGTAAACTGTGCCTCCTCTAAAATTTTACCTGCCTCATAACTAAAGCTTAAATCCTTTACTTCTATAACCTGATTAAAGTCAAATGTTAACCCTTCTTTATTTTCATTTACGGAACTCTCTTCCTTTTGTGTAATCTTATCAAAGATACGCTTAGAAGACTTAATCACATTAAACCGTGGTAGTATCTCTACAAGAGGGAATATTAAACTGCTACAAAGCTGTACAGTTATCATCTGTACACCTAAGTTTCCTCCATTAGCCATCTTAATACCTACATAAACAACAACACCTACTAATATAATGTAACTTGCAAACATCATTAAACTACGTTGCTGTTCACTGTAAATATTAAAAGCAACTTTTCTCTTTTCAACTTTATTAATAGCTTCTAAACTCTTATCCAAGAACTTATCTTCTATATTATTAAGCTTTAAAATCTCTAATCCATTAAAAGTATTCGCTACATCTACTGTAAAATGTTCATTTTGCTCAGAGACTTGTTCCTGCAAGCTTTCTGTCTTATTAGAAAAGAGCTTTGCAAAGAAAAACATTCCTATAGAAATCCCTGTCATAACAATTCCCAGCTTAAAGTCCACTACATAAAGAATAATCAGGCATACACTATAAAGTCCACCCATATAAATGACATTAAGCAAGTTTAAAAAGAAGTTATTCTCAAAAGTATTTACATCATTAATAAGATGTGACATATAGACTTCTTTAGACTGCTTACTGAAATCTTTATATGAAATGCTAAGGATTTTATCAAAAGCTCTTTTTCTTACTTCTAATAAAATATCCCTCATAAATCCAATACGCATTAATCTACTTGCAATATGTAATCCACCTGCTAAAACAGATGCCCCTATAGCCAAGATGACAAGCCATTTAAAAAGTATAATATCTTTTTTATCTAGAACCTCAAACATCATTCCAAATAGCCCCATACGTATAAGACTATCTACTACTGGTAAGAAACAGGCAATGATATAAATTGCAAACTGCTTCTTTTTATTGAGTAAAAGTTCTTTCATTTAATTCTCCCCCCTTCATTTAATTTAATTATTCGAATTCTAAAATAATATTAAAGCAACATTGTTTCGTTGTCAATATAATTGTGTAACATTGTTTTATTAATTTGCAAATAAAAAAATAAGAGCCGAAGCTCTTAGATTTTAATCTGTCCAAGTTTGTTTAATAAAATTAGCTCGACCAGATTCTGTATATTCTTTTTGATAAGCATCAGGATTCTTTTTGTAATAATCCTGATGATATTCTTCTGCTAGATAGAAAGGCATAGCAGGTAGTACTTTTGTGACAACTGGTTTGCTAAACTTACCACTAGCATCTAGCTCCTTAATGTAGCTCTCTACAATGTCCCTTTGACTCTCGTCTTGATAGAATACTGCTGTTGTATAACTTTCGCCTCTATCAATAAACTGTCCTGCTTCATCTGTCGGATCGATAACCTTAAAGAAAATATCTACTAGCATTTCAAAACTTATCTTTTCTTCATCAAAAGTAATTTCTACTGCTTCTCTATGTCCTGTGGTCTGAGTTTTAATTTGCTCATAAGTAGGATTTTCTACATGTCCTCCTGTATAACCTGATAATACACTTTTTACACCTTCATACTTATCAAAAGGTTTAATCATACACCAAAAACATCCACCTGCAAAAATTGCTTTTTGTAATTTGCCCACTTCTAGCCCCCTACTCTATCTTCTCTCTTACTTTTATCCTATTAACTTCTTTATTTCAAACTTCTTATCTATTATGCTTTTACTTCCTGTACTTCTTCCTCTACTACAGGTTTTTTAAGGAATCCAATCATGAGTGCTGCAACCACTACACCACTTAAGAAAGCAATCACAAATCCTATAGGATTTTCAATAACTGGAAGGATAAAAATACCACCATGTGGTGCTCTTGATGCACATCCGAAGAACATAGCAAGCCCCCCTGCTACTGCTGAACCCACCGTTACTGAAGGTAATACACGAAATGGATCTGCTGCCGCAAAGGAAATAGCTCCTTCTGTAATAAATGAAAGACCTAATATATAGTTTGTAAGTCCTGCTTCTCTATCTTTTTTAGTAAATTTATTTTTGAATAATGTAGTTGCAAGTGCGATACTTGTAGCTGGTACCATACCGCCAATAATAACTGCCGCCATAGCCGCATAGTTGCCTGCATCAAAACAGATAACCGCAAACATGTAAGCCCCTTTATTTAAAGGTCCTCCCATATCTACTGCCATCATAGCTGCCAGTACGATACCAAGTAAAATCTGGCTTGATGCCCCCATACCTGTTAAAGTTTCAGTAATCATGGTATTAAGTGTTGTAACAGGTGGGTTAACTACAAATGTCATAACTGCACCCACTAATATAAGTCCTAATAAAGGATAAAGTAACATAGGTTTTAAGCCCTCTAAAGACTTAGGAATGAAACAAAGCACCTTTTCAAGTAAAACTACTATGTATCCTGCTATGAAACCAGCAAGTAAAGCTCCAAGGAAGCCTGCCCCACTTTGCTGAGCAAGTACTCCGCCAATAAAACCAACTACCATACCTGGTTGACCTGCTATACTTACTGCAATATAAGCTGCAAGCACAGGTAGCATAAATCCAAAGGTTAAATCCCCGATTTGCTTAAGAAAAGCAGATAACGGTGTATTTGAACCAAAGTTAGACGGATCTATTGCATAGTCATCAAATAAAAATGCTAATGCAATAAGAAGTCCCCCGCCAATTACAAATGGAAGCATATGTGTGATGCCATCCATCAAATTGCGATAAATCTTTTGCCCTATTGATTCTTTTTTCATTTTGTCTCTCCTCATTCATGCCGTTCACTTTTGTTTTCATGATGTCAGCATTCATTATTATATATACAAAAACAGCTTTAACACGCACAGTTAGGGGCGAGATATTTTAAGAAATTAAAACATCTCGCCCCTACTGCTATGCAGTACTGTCTTGTTTACTTTTTACCTATTTTGCGTTTATATAAACGATCTATATATACACCTATCAGTGCAGCTGTTGGCACAGAAGCTATCATTCCTATACCTCCAAAATAACTCCCTCCAATTAGAACAGCTATTAAGATCCACACTGGTAGAAGTCCTACTTTGTCTCCCACTATTTTAGGCTGAACAATATTACCATCAATTTGTTGATAAAGTAAAAGAAGTACAGCTCCTGTTATACCTAATCCTAAATTTGTAAAAGTTCCGAGTACAAACGCAAGTCCTGAACCCACAATAGGTCCTACATACGGAATAACATTTGTAAAACCTGCTGCAACTCCTATTAAAATAGCAAATGGATGCTTAATAAGTATCATAAGTAGCACAGATACAACCCCTACAATAAAGGAATCCAGTATTGTACCTAATAAATACTTTCCAACCACGTCATCTAATGTTTTGACAAAATCAATTATATTATTTTTTACCTTTGGTGTACATACAATAGTTCCAAATTTACTAATCATAGCAAAAAGTTTTTCTTTATCTTTAAGGAAATAGAACGTTAAAATCACTGATACAACTAAATCTATTACAAAAGAACTGAAAGAAGAAATTAATCCACCCAAACTATTAATCAGCAACTGTCCTCCATTAATAAGGAAGTCTTTAACATAATTAAAGATATTAATATTAGTTATATCTACATTTAAGGTATTTAAAACTTTGCCTATTTCTTTCATCCATATATTAAACTGTGCTTCATACTTAGGAATAGAATGAATCAGAATTTTAATATTGTCAAATAACGGTGGAATGATAAAGTTAATAATCATTGCAATAAGTCCTATTACAGCTAGAAAAATAAGCGTTACACTTATAAGTCTAATACTCGCTTTACGCTTTTCTCTATCTCTTTTAGGTACAAGTTTATCAAGTCCTTTATTTATCCATTTCTCAATATATACAACAGGATAATACAGTAAGTATGCAGCTATAAAAGCATTTATAACTGGAGAAATAATACCAAAGAAATTCTTAATAGCTTCCCAAATTGTCATGATTAAATTAGGTGCATTATCTACCGTCTTAAAAATGACAATCAAAATGCTTCCTACGATAACCGATGTAAGCCCTACTAAAAAATACTTTTTATAAGCCTTCAACTTTTCTAGCATCTATCGATCCTTTCTAGTAGCTTTTCTCTACCCATACAAGCTGCTCTCTATGATGAAGTACAGCTTCCTCACCCATTTCCGGGGCAATTGTTTCTTCATGTGCAATTGTTAAAACAGACATAGTATTAGCAAATTTAACAGTATCTTTCATACTCTTGCCATTCATATATCCATAACCAATTCCTGCAACAAAGGCATCTCCAGCACCTGTTACATTGACAACCTTTGGATTAATTACTCTAACAGTGCCTTCTTTTTCACCATCAAAATAATAAATTCCATCACTATCAAGACTAATGAAAACTTTTTTAAGCCCTTGTGCAATAAAATATCTTCCCGCTTCTCTTATAGCCTCTTCATTATCAAGTGGGAATCCGCATAAAACTTCTGCCTCATAACGGTTTGGCTTAAGTGTATGAAGATGAGGAATAAGGTGTTTCACTGATTCCGCTTTTGCAGCAGATACAGGGTCTAAAATAATATTAGTATACTGCGCAAAATTCTTTACAATGTACTCTGCAATTTTTGGATTATCCGCATCTAAGATAACATACTCTGCATTTTTAATAAGTTCCGCTTTAGAATCTACAAATTCCTCTGTGAATAACTCTGCAATACTAATATCTACTACAGCTGAAACCATCTCACCATTATCATCTAAAATCGCGATATAAGTTGGTGTAGACGCACCTTTTACAATTAATGAATCACTCATATCAAAATTGTGTTTATTCGCATGTTCTCTAAGACCTTCGCCTCTTTCGTCATCACCTAGAATAGAAATAAATTTTGTATTCACACCTAATCTAGCCATATTTTCAGCAATATTACGGCATACTCCACCATAAGACGTCTTTACTGAGCCAGGATTGGAGTCATAAGCTCTATAGTTTGAATGGGTGAATCCAAAAATATCACAAATGGACATCCCAAATACAAGTATATAAGGTTCATTTAATCGAGTCATTTTTTCGTCTTCCTTTTCTTTATGATTATGCTATTTTATCATACTCTTAAAGAGATTTCATTCATCTGTACAATATTTAAATTTTGTAAAATTTTACAGGCTTTTCGACAAACTTGTAGATAATATCACCTAATAACATTCCCTCTTCTTGGTTGTGCGTAATAAGAAATACCGTTGTCCCATTCTCCCTCCAATGCGCTTTAAGCCTTGTTATAATGCGCAATCTAAGTTCATCATCTAACCCTTTAAAAGGCTCATCCATAAAAAGAATACTTTCCCTACGTACAATAGCCCGAGCCAATGCCACACGCCTTTGCATACCACCACTTAAATCCTTAATGGAATAATCTACATAATCTATCAATTCCACAAGTTCCAACGCTTTATTAATTAGCTTATCCATTTCTTGCTTTTCTACAGATGATTTTAAAACAAAAGCAACATTTTCATATACATTCATCCATTCCACGAGACGATCTTCTTGAAATACTACAGCTATTTTTTCATGACTAAGCCCTAAAATTTGGCCCGAATCATATTTTTCTAGTCCCAGCATCATCCGAAACAAAGTAGTTTTACCACTACCGGAACTACCAAGAATGACATTCACCTTATTTTCTTCAAAAGCACAATTAAAGTTTCTATACAAAAATTCACCTTTATACATTTTGGAGAGATTTTTAATTTCTATCATATTTTATTCCCTCCTCTTCTCATGAGTCTTGTTACTAGCATCTCACACAAGCTACTTAATATTACAATGATAACCACCCAAGCAAATAAAGTTTCCGTCTCCAAATAAGACTTAGCACTCAAAAGATTATATCCCATAGAATACTTGGGTACTGCTAATACTTCTGCAGCAATGACTACCTTCCAGGACAACCCTATAATCATCCCCAATGCAGACTCTATATAAGGCCTAACTTGCGGCAAGTAAAGGTCTTTTAAAATATATCTTTGCTTTACCTTAAAGATACATGCCATTTCAAGTAGATCTTTATTTACCTCTTGAAGGCCCTTTAAAATATTTGTATAAACAACAGGATAACACATTAAAAAGCAAACAAAGATAGGCACATTATTTTTGGTAAACCATAAAAGCGCCAATATAATTACTGCCATTACAGGCGTACTTTTCAAAGTAGTTACAAAAGGGGTAAAAAGTTCCTTTATAATAGGTAAAAAATAAGCCATCAGTGCACTCAAACTTCCTAAAACAAAAGAGATGACTACTCCCATAAAAACTCTATAAAAGGTCATACCTATATCGCAATAAAAGTTTGCTTGCCCCAAAAGCTCAAAAACCTTGCCCATAGTAGTATAAAAGGAAGGCACTAAAATGTCCTTCCCCACTATGTAATGTACAACTTGCCAGGCCATAATCCAAAAGAAAATGACCCAGCATTTAGTTATTATTTTTTTATTGAAGTGTGTAGAAAGCTTCATCTGGCAACTTGCCTCCTACAGCTTTGGGATTAGCCTGCTCTAAAATTTCATAGAATTTATTTAAAGAATCTTTAGAAGCACTGCTATCTCTATAAACAATATTACACTTTGGAATAGCTACTTTTGCAATAGCTGCATTTGGCACAATGCCAAATTTCTCTACAAGTGCTGCCGCATCATCTAAGTTCTCATCTACAAATTTTACAGAAGCCTCATAGTCTTTAAGGAAAGCTTCTATCCCTTTGGCATTGTCTTTGACAACATTAGCATTTGCAATGATAATTCCCATTGGCAAATCCATTTGATTAAGGTTGTTCCAAGCTTCATTGACATCGATTGCCATGCGGATATTTTCATTCTTAGCAAGCACTGTTGTTACAAATGGCTGAGGCAATAGAGCAATAGTGCCTTCTTCCGCCATAAGCTTTGAAGCAATATCAGAGTGATTCCCCATAAATTCTACTGTTACATCTTCACCAGGTACTAAGCCTGCTTCATTTAAAATGTAGTTTAATACAAATTCTGGCGTACTATCTTTACCACTTGAAAGAATTGTTTTACCTTTTAAATCCTCTATACTTTCTACAGTTTGCCCATTTTCTACTATGTACAAAATACCTAATGTATTCATACCTAAAAGTTTAATGCCACCTTCTGTCTTGTTATATAAAACAGCCCCTAAATTAGAAGGTACACATGCAATATCTAATTCACCACTCACAACCTTACCTACGATTTCATCAGGACTTTGATAAAGTGCGATATTATACTTAGGATTTTCTACACCTTCCATCTCCTCAAGCATTTGAACCATCCCAATTCCTGTCGGTCCATTTAAAGCCGCTACTTCTAGCGGTTCTACTGGTTTAGTCGCACATCCTCCAAGTAACACAGCACTCATCAAACTTAGTACAGCAAATATTTTTTTAGCTTTTTTCATCATCTTATCCCCTTATCTTATGATTAATTTAAGCTTCTTCTCTGATGTATAAATTATGCCCCTCGCTGTCGATTGTTACAATTGCTGGAAAATTTTTTACTTCTAATTTATAAATGGCTTCAGCACCAAATTCCTCATATGCTACACATTCCATTTGTGTTACACACTTGGATAAAAGAGCGCCAGCTCCACCTATCGCAGTTAAATAAACACTCCCATAAGTTTTCATAGCTTCTATAACACTAGCGTTACGAAGCCCTTTACCTATCATAACAGTTTGTCCTTGTTCCATCATCCATGGTGCATAGGCATCCATACGCCCACTTGTTGTAGGACCGCAACTTCCTATAACTTGTCCAGGTTTTGCAGGTGCAGGGCCGGCATAGTAAATAGCTATATGTTTTAAATCTATAGGTAAAGCTTTACCCTCTTTTGCTTCTTCTAGTAAACGTTTATGCGCTGCATCCCTTGCTGTATACATAGTTCCAGTAAGTAAAATACGCTCTCCCGCCTTTAGATTCCTAGCTTCTTCCTGAGTTATTGGTAAATGAATATGTTTTGTCATCCTTTATGTCCCCCTTATAAACAAGCACTTATATGTCTATTTACATGACATCCAATATTAATAGCAAGCGGCATAGATGCAATGTGACATGGATAAGTTTCAATATGTACCGCAAGAGCTGAAATATCTCCACCTAACCCTTGTGGTCCTATACCTAACTCATTGATTTTTTTAAGCAGTGAATGCTCTAACTCTTTCATACGTATATCTTCATTAGACGAACCTACTTCTCTTACAAGAGCCTTCTTTGCAAGTTCTGTACACTTTTCAAAGTTACCACCTATTCCAATTCCTACTACCATAGGTAGACAAGCATTAGGTCCTGCAATTTTAACGGCTTCAATTACAGCATTTTCTACACCTTGAATCCCCTGTGACGGTGTGAGCATGTAAACTTTACTCATATTCTCACTGCCACCCCCTTTAGGCGCAAGCGTAATTTCTAGAGAATCTCCTTCTACTAAATCATAATGAATAACAGCAGGTGTATTATCTCCTGTATTTTTACGATAAAGAGGATTTTCTACTATAGATTTTCTAAGGTATCCATCTTTATATCCTTGCCTTACCCCTTCATTAATAGCATCTGTCAAAAGGCCACCTTCAATACGAACATCTTGTCCTAAGCTTACAAACACAACAGCTGTACCTGTATCTTGACAGATTGGAATTTGTTCATCCTTTGCAAGGTATGCATTCTCACAAATATCATTAAGAATTTCTTTCCCCAATGCATTCCCCTCTACAGTTCTACTATTTTCTAAAGCCTTTAGCATATCGTTTGGCAAGTTACAGTTTGCATCTATACACATCTGTCTAACTACCTCTACAATCTGGTTTACATGTATTGTCTTCATGTTGTCCTCCTTACTTAATCTCTTCTTTATTATAAAAATCTTCCACTTTTTTGAACGGTGAAATCAGCCCAATAGCTTGAAGTGTCTTTAACATTACCATTGTAACAGGACCTAGTATAAGTCCAATCACACCAATTAACTTAAATCCTATATACATGGACATAAGTGTTACTAAAGCATATACTCCTATCTGACTTGAGAGCACTTTAGGCTCTAGTACCTGCCTTACAACCACAATCAGTCCATATATAGCTAATAACCCTACAGCTACAACGATATTCCCTGAAATCAAATGAAAAATAGCCCAAGGAATAAGTACAGCTCCACTTCCAAACATAGGTAAGGCATCAAAAAGGGCAATCCCTATAGCTACAAGAAGTGCATACTGTCTTTGCAACACAAATAATCCCACAAGGCAGATAGTAAAGGTAAAGCACATAAGAATGAGCTGTGTCTTTACATATCCTCCTAACGCCGCCTTAAGCCCATCCTTCATTAGAATAGCTTTACTGGCCACTTTCTCAGGAATCTGTGCTTTTACAAATTGTCCTATCATCCTATAATCTTTTGTCATAAAAAAGACTGCGATCAGCACTACAATAACAAAAAATAATCCATTAGGTACTTTAATGACTACATTATAAGTCCCTTCCACCAGGCCCGTTAAGAAGCCACCGATATTATTTAAAACTGTATTGATTACATCATCAAGAGATTGGAATGCCTCAGGTAAAGGTAACTTATCCATAATGCCTTGGAATTGAACCTGGATATCATCTAGTACAAGCATCATTTCTAATTTATAATTTGGAAATGCTATGGTAAACCCTACAATTTGATCCCACAGCTGCTTAACAAGGAAAGCAATCATCCCAAAAACAGCACTTAGTACTGTTACCATAGAAACCAAAGTTCCAATTCCCCGAGGAATTTTAAAGTGTTTCGACAAAAATGTTACAACTGGATTTAATAAACTTGCTAAGATCCAAGCAATAATAAAGGGAAGAACTAGTTCAAAAATATATTTAAAGAAAAAATATACTCCAACCACTCCAAGTAAAATATAAATAGCTTTCATGAGCTTCTTACCTACTCGGTCATACCATTTTTCTATGCGCTCTAATAACAACAAGCAACACCTGCTTCCTTATTTAAATAACACTATAACTTTATGCTATAACTTGCATCTCTCACTGTCAAGCTACTTAGAAAAATCTAACTATTTATGAGTATAAAAAAGAGACACCATATTGGGGAAATATGGTGCCTTAAAATAGAGTTTTGTAAGGGTTTGCTATTTACGGGATATAACCTTGTTACTTTTATGTGTAATTATATGTTTAGGGGAGTTTAGAAATGATGCAAATACGGAATCTTTACATTTATCTAATCAAGGGTTTAGGGGAATAAAAGCAACAAAAAATTACTCCCGAAGTAATATTTTATATTACTTGTCCGTTCGTTTTATATAATAACAGCCATTTTTGAACATAATTCGACCTATTTGTAAACTAATTGTTAACGAAACCGTTTTATTGAATATTTTTCTCTATTTATCGACTTAAAAGTCTTCTATCTGACTATATTATACAGCTTACACTTCCTGTAATCTAGTATAATTTTTAACAAATATGTTTATTTTATTTTATAAATATTTAATCATATGTAGACATAAAAAAGGTCTTACAGCTCAACTGCTGTAAGACCTTAAGTATGCGATTGGGGGGACTCGAACCCCCAAGCCCGTTACAGGCACTAGATCCTTAGTCTAGCGCGTATGCCAATTCCGCCACAATCGCGTATTCCTTTTGAAGACATGATTAATTATATCTAAGACTAGGACGTTTGTCAACCACTTATTTCAATTTTATTTTTAAAAATATTTATCCCTATTTCTTATCTAAGATTAAGCTTTTTTAAGGGAAATTTAATTATTATTCTTTAATTATATATGATAAAATAAAATTAACTTATTTTAGGAGGTTAATGCCATTGAAGAAAATATGGGACACTTATTATGTTAAAATTGCCCTTTATACCCTTTTTGTCATTGTAGCTGCCATTTTAGTTTATCGTATTTCCTCTAATACAGATAACATTATCCCACATGTGTATGCTTATATTAAATCTATTATTGCTATATTTACCCCTATTTTGTACGGCTTACTCATCGCCTACTTACTTAACCCTGCAGTAGCTTTCTTTGAGCGCTACTTAATTAAGTGGACACGTTCGACTACATTTAAAGATTTTAAGAGACTTCGTCTTTTATCTATTATCGTTGTTTATATCTGTATATTTGGTACACTCTTTTTAACAATTCGTTTCCTCGTACCTCAAATTTTAGATAATATCAAAGTTCTCTTTAATAACTTACCAACATATCTGGATGAACTTAGAGATATAATTGCACAGCTCCAACATACGGTTAACGAAAATATTTCTTACCCTGATGTAACGCAGTTCGTTAACGAATTTATTAATCCAAGCAAAGTAAGCCATCTTGTTGATTTTGCTTCACTTTCTAAGGCATTTGATCATGTTATTTCAGGAACTATGAATCTTACCGGAACTATTCTTAACCTTATCATCGGTATCATGATTGCTTCTTATGCTGTTATGCAAAAAGAAACATTCACAAACGGTTCAAAACGTTTAATCTATGCACTATTTAGACAAAATACAGCCAATAAAATTATTAGTATCGCATCAGAGTCACATACGACTATTATTAGATTCTTTGTAGGTAAGTCATTAGATTCTTTAATTATAGGAATCATTTGTTTCATTGTTCTTTCTATCATGAAAAATCCATATGCGCTACTTCTCTCCTTTATCGTGGGTCTCTTTAATATGATCCCATATTTTGGACCATTTATTGGAGCAGTACCAGCTGTCATTTTAACACTATTTGAAGGTATCCCGGCCGCTATCGGTGTAGCAATTTTCATCTTCCTCCTTCAACAATTTGATGGCCTATATCTTGGACCAAAAATATTAGGAGAATCTATTGGAATTACACCATTTTGGATTATCTCAGCTATTACAGTAGGCGGTGCTATAGCAGGTCCATTAGGTATGTTCTTCGCTTCACCAATATTAGCTGTTATTCTCTCCATTACAAACAGATGGATTGATAAACGCCTAAACACCAAGCGTATTGACCTACCAAAACTTTCTCCAGATGAAATTGTTCCACACACACCACCTAATTTCAATAATTCCGAAGAATAATCATTTTTAACTTATCACACAAAAAAAGGCATCCTCGTTAAAGGATGCCTTTCTCATTCATATTTAAAATAAAGTTGCAATTTTTTGCTCTAATACTTGTTTTGGAAGTGCACCTACTGTTGTTTCTACTACTTCACCGTCTTTGATGAAGATGATAGTAGGAATACTCATGATATTGTATTTAGAAGCAATAGCACGATTTTCATCAGTATTTACTTTACCAATTTTAACTTTTCCTTCGTATTCTGTAGCTAATTGGTCAATAATTGGAGCCATCATTTTACATGGTCCACACCAATCTGCGTAGAAATCTACGATAACAGGAATGTTTGATTCTAATGCTTCCTCTTGGAAGTTTGCATCTGTAAACTTAAATGACATTTTTAATTCCTCCTCTGTAGAGACTATATTTAAATATCATAATATAGCGTTTTTGATTTTGCAATATTTTCTTTACTATTATTTCTTAATTTTAAAATTCCATTCATCTACTTTTTCTTCTAGATAGGCGTCCATTTCATCTAAAGAATCCATGAGATCTTTGACTTTACTGTTTTCCTTAAAGTTATGTCCTTTATCAGAACTCTTATACGTCTGCTTTTGCTTTTTAATAGCCCGCTGCCTATCTTTTTCATAGAGTAAGGTTCTTGCTTTATATTGAAGTTCTTCAAAAAAGCGCATCCTACCACCTCATTTACCCATTCATTATAGTATATGAGGTTTATAATGTAGATATTATTTTTTAGGAGGCACTGCCTCTAATCTATTAATTGTGAAGCCCATTTCAGAGAATTTTTTCTCATACTCTGTCATGATATTATCTTCCATATCACTATTATGAAGATCAAGGGTTACATTTTTCATTAACCAACCTTCAAGTGAAAACTCTTCTATAGAAGATGCAAATAAACCTTTATTATCTGTTTTAAAGTGAATTTCACCTTTTTCACCTAAAATAATGGCATATTTTTTAAGGAAGTCTCTATAAGTAAGACGCTTTTTAGCATGTCTTTTCTTAGGCCACGGGTCAGAGAAGTTAAGATATAATCTATCAATTTCTCCTGCTTCAAATATATCTAAGCACTTCGCCATATCTTCAAATACAAACACTAAGTTTTCTGGCGTCTCCTCACGATTTGCTTTTTTACAAGCTTTATAAACAACGGTTTCAGCTCTTTCTGCCGCTACGTAGTTAATATCTGGATTTCTTCTTGCAAGTTCAGTAATGAATCCCCCTTTTCCACATCCAAATTCTACATGGATCGGATTATTATTACCAAAAAGTGTGTGCCATTTGCCTTTATAAGCAGTTGGCTCTTGAACAACTCTTTCATCTTGTGCTAAATATTCAGTTGCTCTTGGGTCTCTTCTAAGACGCATATTTATCCCCTCCTGGCTTTCTTTTAGTACATACTACCTGGAGCTGCTTCTTCATCTTGATGCATAACAATTTTGATACCAGCGCTAGCACCAATTCTATCAGCACCGGCTTCTACCATTTCTTTTGCACCTTTGAAATCTCTTACACCGCCTGATGCTTTAACCAAAGCTTTGTCTCCAACTGTTTTTCTCATAAGTGCTACGTCAAATGCTGTAGCACCACCTGTACTGAAACCTGTTGAAGTTTTTACAAAGTCTGCACCGGCTTTTACAGAAAGCTCACAAGCTTTAACTTTTTCTTCATCTGTAAGAAGGCATGTTTCGATAATTACTTTAACGATCGCTTTATCCTTAGCAGCATCTACTACAGCTTTAATATCTTGTTCTACAATTTCATAGTCCCCATCTTTAAGTGCACCAATGTTGATTACCATATCTACTTCTTGTGCACCATTTTGGATAGCAATTTCTGTTTCTTTAGCTTTGATCTCGCTGAAAGTTGCACCTAATGGGAAGCCTACTACTACACATGTTTTAACATCTGTACCAGCGAGAGCATCTGCAACTAATTTTGTATAATATGCATTGACACATACTGATGCAAAATGATATTGTTTTGCTTCTTCACATAATCTAAGTACATCTTCTTTTTTTGCTTCAGGTTTTAAAATTGTATGATCAATATAGCCTGCTAAATTCATTATGCCACCTCACCTATTCTTTTTATTTAGTATAAGATATTTATATTTTTTCTATGAAAAAATCTTCTTGTAGATTATACCATTATTCATAGTCTTTTTCTATCCTTGTATTTTATAGTTTTACGCTATCTTTTTATAATTTATTTTTATTTAATTAAAAAGGAGGAGCATTTCTCTCTCCTCCCTTTCACCTAAACTCTTACAATCCAATAGCCATAATCTCCAGGTTTTAAATTGTCTCCTGTCCGCCCTCTGAAAGCTTCTATTTTATCTATAGAAAGGATAAAATTCCTCTTTGTATCATACATATCCGGAATGCCTATATAGTATTGCTCAATATCTTTGTCTCTACCTAATATAAGGAACCCAAACTTATGGTAGCAATAAGTAATGACAGGATTTGTACACCACTCATATGAAAACTGTGGCATAGAAATCAGTTCTGCCATAGAAATTCTTACCCACTCTATATGCGGATCTTTTTCTTCAAAAGGCTGTATAGCCGAAGAATCATTAAAAATATCTCTTACCCGCGCAATATCACATTTGTACGCACTTGCTTCATCTTCTAATGGAGTTTTTTTTTCCTTTAATTCTTCTCCTATATTATTTTGGATATTTTTAAGAACACTTTCTATCTGGCTAAGGTACTCTTCTTCTTCTTTATCTACCCTATTATTAGTAGGTCTCATTTGAGGTGCTATATTTATGGGGCTCACACTTTCATTAATAATACTCTCTACCTTTTTTGCCAGATCTTCTTTATTAGATGCACGTGCAAATGCATCTTGTAACCCTCTTAAAATCTCAATTTCTGTTACATCCCCTTCTTCAGAAATCGGCACATAAACTTTGCACTCACATTCATCAGAAGTAGCAGCAGGTTCTGGCTTACACTCTTCTTCTTTCATAGGCGTCATCACATGGCAATCTTTTTCTTTCTGTTTCATTTCAGACGCAGGTTTTGGTTCACATTTTTCTGGCTCAGGCATAATTACATGGCCCGGTCCCTCTTCATCCTTCATAGGTGTAATTACATAGCATTTACATTCCTTTTTAGGTGGGACAATAACCGGCCCTGGCTCTGGTATAATCACAGGTCCTGGCCCTTCTTCCGGCTCAGGCATAATCACAGGTCCTGGTCCACCTTCTGGCATAACAATCTCTGTTATAGGTTCTACTTTTGGTTTTACTTTAATTTCTTCCTTATATTCTACTTTTGGCTCTTCTTTAATTTCCTTCTTATGCTCTACCTTTGGTTCTACTTTAATTTCTCCCTTATGCTCTACCTTTGGTTCTACCTTCATTTCTTCCTTATGCTCTACCTTTGGTTCTACTTTAATTTCTTTCTTATGTTCTACTTTTGACTCTTCTTTAACTTCTTTCTTATGTTCTACTTTTGGCATAGGTTTAGGTATGGGTGCACATTTTTCAGTTTCGCTAGTTGCTGGTGCTGATTTTTTAGGCAATGCACTTTCAAGCATACTTGTAATTAAGTATTTTCCCTGTGTATAGCCTATAAGTACTGTATCGGTATTCCCTATAGAATCACCTTCTACGATTATTGCCGCACTATCAATATCTTTCCCCTTTAAACCTGTTCCTTTAATATTGTTTAAATCCACCTTCCAATTTACTTGCTTATTTCCATCACAAACATTAATACATCCAAGGCGCGCTGCCTTATTTTGGTCTTTACTAATTAAGTATACTGTGTATTCTTTTGGTAATTGGCGTAGGTTCTGAACATAACATTTTACAATACCTGGTGATGTAATAGTAATATGTCCTGTTGCTCTCGCCCCATTCTTGCCGTATCCTGTTACATTTTCCTCCAAACAAATTAAAGTATTCAAATACATAGTACTCCCTCTTTTCTTGTCCAAACTTAATACTATATATATGAATAAAAATACATACTTAGAACATTTTTTTGCTTAGAACAAAAAAATGTCCTAAAAGGTGTTTTAATACTACCTTTTAGGACATGCATTTTAATTAGTTGTTTGTATGTGCAATAACTTCAATTTCTACTTTCGCATTTTTAGGAAGTTTACCTACTTCTACAGCACTTCTTGCTGGGAAAGGTTCTGTAAAGTATTGTGCATAGATTTCATTTACTGCTACGAAATCATTGATGTCATCTAAGAATACTGTTGTTTTAATAACATTATTAATAGATGAATCTGCTGCTTCTAATACAGCCATAAGGTTTTTACATACTTGATGAGCTTGCTCTTCAAGTGTTTCTCTCATTTCCATTGTTTCTGGATTTAAGCCAATTTGACCTGATGTATATACCATTTCACCTACTACTACAGCTTGTGAGTATGGTCCGATTGCTTTTGGTGCTTTATCTGTTGATACGATTTTTTTAGTCATCTAAAGTTACCTCCTAAATTGATTTCTATAATTTAGCATACTGCTTGTAACCACCCAATATGCTGAAATACTCGCTTTCTTTGCTAACTTTTCCAAGTGCAATAAGCATGTTTGCATCTTCAAGATGCCCTTCTAAGTCTACAAAGAAGAAGTAATGCCACGATTTCTCTCTAAGTGGCCTTGATTGTATTTTAAGCAAGTTGAGTCCGTTATAAGCAAAATGGGACAAAATATTATAAAGTGCCCCACTTGTATGTTTAGTAGTAAATACTATACTTACTTTATCACATTCAGGAGTGATTTGCATGGTTTTTGATAAAATAATGAATCTAGTGAAATTATTGGATTTCGTATTAATTTCTTCTTGTAAAATGTGTAAATTATAAAGTGTAGCCGCACGCTGGCTGCAAATAGCTGCCTTAGAAATATCTTTAAGTTCACTTATATACTTTGCTGCCATAGCTGTATTAGCATAAGGAATCTGCATAATTTTCGGGTGATTTTTCAGGTACTTTTGACACTGCCCTAAGGCCTGTGGGTGAGTATAAACTTCTCTAATATCATCTATAGTAGAACCTTCTATCCCTACTAGGTGATGCGTCACCTTTACTACCTCTTCACCTATAATATAGAGGTTATACTTCCTAATAAGATCATAAACATCTATTACCTCTCCTGTATAGGAATTTTCTATAGGCAATACACCATAATCTATCTCTCCCTTTGTAAGTGCCTCCATTACATCTTCAAATTCGTCATATCTACTATATGACGCTTCACTTTCCTTGAAATAACTTTCAGCAGCTTCCTCACTAAAAGATCCCCTTACGCCTTGATAACCTACTTTAGGCTTTTCTACCTTCTGCGTATTTAGCCCCTTTTCGATCCCTGCTAACAGACCTAAGTCGTCTATATAAAGTTTCTCTATAGATATTTCTAGCTGTTTTTTTATCCCCTTATAATTTACATCTTCCATATCATTGTCCCCTTCTAATTGTACGACCTTCTATCTCTACATATTTTCTCATTTTATCTACAGCTTTAGCGAAGCGGTCTGGTGTGATAGATTGTGGCCCATCGCATAAAGCTTTCGCCGGGTTATTATGCACTTCAATGATAACACCATCTGCTCCGGCTGCAATAGCTGCCATACACATTGGCTCAATCATATAATTAAGACCAGTTGCATGACTTGGGTCAACAATAACTGGAAGATGACTCATTTTCTTTACAGCTTGAACTGCTGATAAGTCTAAAGTATTTCTTGTATAAGTTTCAAATGTACGAATCCCTCTTTCACAGAGAATAACATTTTCATTTCCCCCTGCCATAATGTATTCAGCTGCCATTAACCATTCTTCAATCGTAGCAGAAAGCCCTCTCTTTAATAAGATAGGTTTATCTGTTTTACCAAGCTCTTTGAGTAATGCAAAGTTTTGCATATTTCTTGCTCCAACTTGGATAACATCTACATCCTTTACGAATTTTTCAATTGTTTCAGGATACATGATTTCTGTTACAATTGGGAGCCCTGTAACTGCTCTTGCCTTTTTAAGAAGCTCTAAACCGTCTTCTTCAAGGCCTTGGAATGCATAAGGAGAAGTACGTGGTTTGTAAGCACCACCTCTAAGGAAAGTCGCTCCTACACTTCGTACACTTTTAGCAATCTCTGTAATCTGATCTTCACTTTCCACTGAGCAAGGACCTGCAATAATAGCAAATTCATCTCCACCAATACTACTATCACCTACTCTAATAATGCTATTTTCAGGATGGAATGCACGATTTGCTTTTTTGAAAGGTTCTTTTACACGCATTACCTTATGAATACGCTCATCTGTTCCTATGTCTTCTAGTGCAATTTTAGACGTATCTCCGACCAAACCTAAAACTGTACACTCACTGCCCTCTATAGGATGAATCTGTACCTCATAACTGTCTACAAGTTCACTTATTAAATTGGTTACATCTTTTTGCCTAACGCCTCTTTTTAATACAATAATCATATGAATTGCCCCTTTTAGTTTAATTTATATATAAAAAAAGCTCCATGCACGCTATATGCATAGAGCTTAGAATAATCTAAGGAAACGGGATATGAAATGATATCACCCTAATACAGTATATAGCGAACGTTTATTTTTTTCACAGCAAAAAGTACCAGCGCTAAAATAAAAGTAGCCCCAGCTAAAAAAGAATGTATAAAATTTTGCTGTAATAAACATTGCTATACGATTCATTTCTTTTCCTCCATTAATTTAAATTAAGGTTTATTATATGCTCTTGTTTTTTATTTGTCAATTAAGTTTTTTCTATAATTGTCTATATAATTCGAGAGCATTGCGTAATCATCTAATGAAAGTGTTTCTCCTCTAGTGCTCGCACCTATCCCACTTTCATCTAAAATATTTTTAATCTCTTCTTTGCTAAGCCCTAAATTACCATTTGAAGCAAGGGTGTTAAGAAGAGTTTTACGTCTTTGTGAGAACGCTGCTTTTATAATTTTAAGTAGTTGCTCTTCATTATCGATGTCTACAATAGGTTCTTGATGAAGTGTAAGTTTAATAACTGCTGAGTCTACATTTGGTCTTGGCATAAAGCAGTTTTGTGGTACATTGGCTACAAGATAAGTATCACAATAATATTTCATAGCTACTGTAATAGCACCATATTGTTTACTTCCTGGACCTGATGCCATACGATCTGCTACTTCTTTTTGAACCATAACTGTAATACTTTCGATTGGTAAGTTATGTTCAAGGAGCATCATAATAATTGGCGTTGTAATGTAGTAAGGTAAGTTTGCTACTACCTTAATACGTCTATTTGGAGATTCTTCTGCAATAAGTTTATGAAGGTCTACTTTTAAGACATCCTTATGGATTAATCTAAAGTTCTCACATTCTCCAAACTGTTCTGTAAGGATAGGGATAAGCTGGTCATCAATTTCAATAGAAATAACTTTGCCTGCATTATCAATTAAAGCTTGTGTTACACTCCCAATCCCAGGTCCAATTTCAATTACACAATCCTCTTTAGTAATTTCAGCAGCATTTATGATTTTATCTAAAACGTGTGGATCAATTAAAAAGTTCTGACCAAACTTCTTTTGAAACACAAAAGGATATCTATTAAGTACAGCTTTAGTACCTTCTGGCGTTGCTATTCGGGTCATAATACTTCCTCCTTTATTTTTTCTATCATATCATATATTTTAAAGCTCTGCATAGCCTAGTCTTTTTAGGGCGAAAAAAAGGATGAACCTTCGCTCATCCTTATTATATCCATTATTTAATTTTAATAATTTTTACGTTCCGCCTGAACGTCGATATTTTGGTCTTTTAAGATATAAACTTGCTTATCACGTCTTCCAAAGTTTCTTGCTTCACTACGTGTATTCATAAATAAGTCAATATCATGACCCTTAATCGCTCCGCCTGTGTCACCTGCTATTGCGATGCCATAGTCTTCTACATATAGAATAGTTCCAAGAGGGATAACCTTAGGGTCTACAGCAACCATCCCTACAAATGTAGGTCTTCCACTTGCTGTAATACCAGCCCATTGATCACCATCAATATCTGTATAGGCTGTCGCTTCTAAAGTAAGTGTTTTTGTATACTCATAAGTTTTTCCAGTAGCAGAGTCTTTAATAACGTTCTTTTTGCCTTCTTTAACCACTTTTGTTTGTGGTTCTGTTAAAGTAATTTCTTGTTTGATGGTTTCAGATTGTACTTCACCACCAAAACGCACGATTTCAACTGTTTTTTCTGCAAGGCCGTTTACGCCTTCTGTGATGACTTTTTGTTCACCAGGTGCAAGATTTGCTGTTTCTTCTACTTTCACTTCAAAAGGAACTTCTTCTTGAACGATTTCAATTGAAACTTCTCTTGTTTTCACTTCTACATTAAGGCCATCTTCAACAGGTGTATCTAACGCTGGTGTTATAGTACTATGTTCATCAATTTTAATATGTCTATCCTCAATTAATTCACCAACTGTTAAGGCTGTTGTCTTTAATGTGCTTGTAGTACCATTTACGTCTACATTTACTGTAGGCTTCCATCTCTCAACAACAATTTTCATACCATCTTCTATTGTTGTGTCTAGGCTAGGTTCTACCACATCTTTTTCACCTAATACAATTTCTTGTGCTTTTAATATATCTTCTACAGTATTGTTTAATGTCTCATATTGTGTTACTTTCCCATCTTCTACAATAGCAACTGTTTTCGATAGGGATTGATACGCTGTGATTGTGCCTGTTCCAAGCATAAACAGCGCTACAATCAATAAAGCTATCCTACTTCGATTTTTCATGATTACCTCCTTGAATTCGGTTGCTACTTTGATATTAAAGTTTAGTATTATTTTTATTTATCAAAGCAGTAAGGTTTCACCCTCTCATTTCTTCAATCGTGCTAATCGGCGCTTTACTGGAAATAAAATATAGCTCATTTTTTACAAGCTACAATATAAATTGTAATATAAATTGACTTTTAAATCAAGCTTTTTGTAATACTTGCTCTTAACCAGCACGTTTTTTGCCATTTTCCATTTCCCTGGATGCTTTATTTTTCAATGGTTCCAGTTGGAGTTTAAAATTTTTTCCATTTTTCCAATTTAACAACTTTGTAAC
>JAHLFD010000062.1:0-5182 GCA_018883975.1 Candidatus Niameybacter stercoravium | reverse complement strand
CTATTGAAGTAGCATGGAGCCGTGGGAAAATGGATACCATTGATAAACTCTTTGGTTATACTGTAAATAACGGTAAGGGGAAACCGACTAATAGCGAATTTATCGCATTAATCGCTGATAGATTAAGACTTGAGATGCAAGTAAGTTAAAGTATTGGGAATACTAGGTTCGTGAGAAGTAGTAAAATCTACTAACATTTTTATAAGTTGGTCTATAAGCGGATTTTTTCATGCCTAGGCCAACTAACATTTTAAAGTATAACCTATAAACTCTTTTGATTTATTGGGTAGAACAAAATCCAAAAATTAGGAGAGTTTTTGCATGTTTACGCAATTGACAGATGAAAACATATAGGTGTATTCATAGCACTGATTGCGGATTTTTCTAGAGCAAAGCCCATAAAGTTCTCTAAATAAAAGCTATAAATCCTTCTAATTGATTGGTAGAATTGTATACCATATATTAGGAGGATTTTTGTATGCTTAATAACTGCTTTAATAGGATTGGGAGAAACAATAAGAATAAAATATAAGTATTTTATTGAAGGGTATGATAAGATTAAATCGGTTGATATTAATATATATTACAGCCCTATAATTAGAATTGATAATTTACCTAAAGATAACATAACATAAAAATAGGTAGAAAAACACATTTTTATCCGATATACTGAATAAGAAAAGATATGTAAAGGAAAGATTTGAATGAAAAAGTTTATCAAAAAAAATACTTTAATAATCCTGATGGCTGGAATAGCAAGCACGTCAATAGGGTGTAGTATGAATCAGCAAAATGTTACACCCCAAATACAAGAAGAGAGTAAAAAAGAGTATTTTCAACCAGTCAGCTTTACTTATTCAGGAATGGGAGGTACTTATGATATAGTAGCCAACTCGCCAAGACAAAGAGCTGTTACGTTATCACAATTTATGACAGAGATGTTATTAGCATTAGGGCTAGAAGACCAAATAGTAGCAACTGCTCTACTAGATAATCCTATATTACCTGAATTTGAAGAAGCCTATAGTCAAATTCCTGTACTTCAAGTTGGCGAAGGACATGCTATCTCTAAGGAAGCTTTTATTGCAAGTAATCCAGACTTTGTAAGTGGATGGGATTCATCTATTAGCGAACAAACAACAGGTTTACCAGGTGAACTCATCGCGAAAGATATTGTTCCTTTTATGGCTAAATCCTATGAGGGGGATGCTACTGTTGAAACAGTATATGAAGACTTTGAGCTTTTAGGTAAATTGTTTAATGTACAAGATCGTGCAGAAGAAGTCATACAGCAAATGAAAAAGGATATAAAAAGCGTGACTGATAAGGTCGGTTCTATTAAGGAAGAAGATCGTGTCAAAGTGATGGTTTATGATTCAGGACAAAATGATGCTATGGTAGTTGGTACAGGGCTTGCAAACAATTTAATAGAACTTGCAGGGGGCAGTAATGTATTTGCTAATGATGTTAATAGACCTTATGTCAATGTTTCTTGGGAAAGTGTAGTGGCTAGAAATCCAGAAGTCATATTGATAACAGAGTTCATGGCAGGAGATAGTGTGGAGAGCAAAATAAGTTTTCTCAAAAACCATCCGGCATTAAGGGATGTAGAGGCTATCAAAAATAATAGATTATACGTTGTTAGATTAGCAGACTTATCACCTGGAATTAGAAATCCTATGCTGATTGAACAAATGTATCATGATTTTTATGAAACGCCTAATCTTGAAGAAAGTAAATCAGAATAATGATGAAAAATAAAATAAGACATTGGACAAAGAGGAATTTTTTATTGGGAGTCAGTGTATTAATAGTACTCTTAATCCTTTCAATAGTAATAGCGGTGGCTATAGGAAGTACCTATATTGCCCCTGGAAAAGTTTATAAGGCAATTATTTATAAACTGACTAATGGATTAGTGTATAAAGATACAAGCGATGCAATGGTTATGGCGATCATATGGGAAATACGCTTACCAAGAGTCTTATTAGGGGCGCTTTGTGGTGCAGGGTTAGCCCTGTGTGGGATATTGATGCAGTGTGTCACTAAAAACCCAATAGCTGAACCATATGTATTAGGACTATCCTCAGGAGCATCTTGTGGTGCTGTTGCAGTCATTGTCTTAGGGAGCATGTCGTCTGTGGGTATAACAAGTGTTACAATGGGAGCATTTTTAGGTGCTATTTTAACAGGTATACTTGTTTTTGCTATAGGGACTCAACTAGGAAGAACATCTTCTACAACACGTCTTGTCTTATCAGGAATGGCTATCTCTACCATTTTTTCTGCACTTACCAATTTACTCATTTATGCATCCCCAAATACCAATCAAGCTAAAACAGCACTTTTTTGGACAGTGGGTAGTTTAGGGGGGGCAAAGTGGGAGGTTTTATTATTTCCATTTATAACATTTTGTATAGTCATGATGATTACATTCTTCCTTTCTAAGTCACTAGATATTTTGTTAGTAGGCGATACAAGTGCTATTATACTTGGTATTAACGTTAAATGGATTAAAGCATTGCTTCTAATATTAGCAACACTACTAACATCATCATTGATTGCCGTTACAGGCTCAATAGGCTTTATAGGCCTTGTAGTCCCTCACATATGTAGAACTTTAGTTGGAAGTGATCATAAAAAACTTATTTTATTGTCATCATTAATAGGAGCAATATTCTTAATAGGATCAGATGTTATGGCTAGAGGCTTGTTCCCACCGCTAGAACTACCAATAGGCATTATTACAGCTCTGGTAGGAGGACCTTTTTTCTTATATCTTATTTCCAAAAAAAATTATTCATTTGGAGGAGATGAGACATGTTAAAACTTCAAGTTAACAATCTAAAATTTAGTATTGATAATGAAGAGATACTTAAAGATATTTCTTTTGATATAAAAAAGGGAGCATTTGTAGGCATTATAGGACCTAATGGATCTGGTAAATCTACATTACTCAAAAATATATACAGAGTGTATAAACCATCTAGTGGCAAGATTATATTAGATGAGAGGATATTAAGCAAACTAAAAGAGAAAGAATGTGCACAAAAAATAGCAGTCTTAGCACAAGAGGGCAGCACATACTTTGACTTTACAGTAGAACAAATTGTAAAAATGGGTAGGTATCCCTATAAATCAATTTTTGAAGACTACTCTAAAGAGGATTTGCAAATAGTCAAACAGACGTTACAAAAGGTAGGATTAGAAAATCATATGAATCGAACATTCTCCCAGCTATCCGGAGGGGAAAAACAGCGTACTTTAATAGCACGTGCTTTAGTCCAAAATGCTGATTTTTTAATACTAGATGAACCGACCAATCATTTGGATATAGGGTATCAGATTCAACTTATGGATTTAGTAAAAAGCCTTAAAATGACCACTTTAGCTGCCATACATGATATTAACTTGGCAGCAATGTATTGCGATTATCTTATTGTGATACACAAAGGAGAAATCATTAAAGTGGGCGCCCCAGAAGAGGTGATTACGGTAGCATTACTAAAAGAAATATTTGGGGTAAATGCCTATGTAGGTATAAATCCAATTAATAAGAAGATACAAGTGTCCTTCATGTCAAATATTGGATAAGCTTAAAGTAAAAATACTTGTTAAGTTTTAGATTGTATACTAAACTATTTAATGGATTATTTAATGATACAACTCAAATATATAGGAGTGAAAAAATGAGATTATCACCAAGAGACAAAGAAAAATTACTCATTGTAGTTGCTGCAGAAGTAGCAAGAAGAAGAAAAGCTAAAGGAATTAAATTAAACTATCCAGAAGCTGTTGCATTAATTACTGATGAAATTATGGAAGGTGCAAGAGAAGGGAAAAGTGTTACAATGCTTATGAATGAGGGCAGACAAATCCTTACACAAGATGATGTCATGGATGGCATTAAAGAATTAATAGATGAAGTACAAGTAGAAGCAACTTTTCCAGATGGTACAAAACTTGTAACCATACACAACCCAATTGCATAAGGAGAAACACAAATGATACCAGGAGAATATATTTTACGTAAAGAACCTATTATATGTAATAAAGATAAAAAAAGTACAAATATAATTGTTGTGAATCGTGGTGATAGACCCATTCAAGTAGGTTCACATTTTCATTTTTATGAAGTGAATCAAGCACTTGAGTTTGATAGACAGCAGGCTTATGGTAAAAGACTTGATGTTCCAGCAGGAACAGCAGTAAGATTTGAGCCAGGGAATGAAAAGCAAGTCTCTTTAATTGACTTAGCAGGAAAAAGAGAAGTTTATGGATTAAACAATCAAATTGATGGGCCATTAACCAAGGAGGATAAATAAAGTGAGTTTTGAAATAGGAAGAAGACAATATGCCGATATGTTTGGGCCTACAACTGGGGATAGTATACGACTTGCGGATACAGAACTATTTATCCAAATAGAAGATGATAAGACTATCTATGGCGAAGAGATGAAGTTTGGTGGTGGTAAATCTGTTCGTGATGGAATGGGACAAAATTCATTAGAAACAAGAGAAAATCCATTAGTAATGGACCTTGTTATTGTTAATGCAATCATCCTAGATTATACAGGTATTTATAAAGCAGATATTGGTATTCGTGATGGCAAAATTGCAGGGATTGGTAAGTCAGGTAATCCACTTATTATGGATGGTGTAGATTTTATTATTGGTGTAGGAACAGAAATCATAGCAGGTGAAGGATTAATTGTTACTGCAGGCGGCATTGATACACATGTTCACTTTATCAATCCAAAACAATGTGAAGAAGCACTTGTATCAGGTATAACAACTATGATTGGTGGTGGTACTGGGCTTGCAGAAGGAAGTAAAGCAACCACATGTACACCAGGGACATGGCATATTCACCGTATGCTTCAAGCTGTAGAGGATATTCCTATGAATATTGGACTTCTTGGAAAAGGTAGTGGTGCAGCAAAGGCACCAAATGAAGAGCAGATTAAAGCTGGTGCCGTAGGGCTTAAAATCCATGAAGACTGGGGCGCAACACGTTCAGCAATTGATTATTCTTTACAAGTTGCAGATGAGATGGATATCCAAGTTGCTATCCATACAGATACACTTAATGAATTTGGATTTGTAGAAGATACTATTGATGCTATCAAAGGTAGGGTAATTCATACATTCCATACAGAAGGTGCAGGTGGTGGACATGCAC
>JAHLFD010000061.1:0-5659 GCA_018883975.1 Candidatus Niameybacter stercoravium | reverse complement strand
CACTTATATAACACGAGCAAAATAAATAAGAACAAAAGTACATAAAAAGTGATAATTTATATTGTAATATAACTAGCCTTAAAATAAAAGAAAACCCTTGAAAACATTGAGTTCTCAAAGGTTATACATACAGCTGCTAATGGGAATCGAACCCATGACCTCTACACTACCAATGTAGTGCACTACCGACTGTGCTATAGCAGCAAAGCATATTTAATTCGTTTATAGAATAACATATTGATGGACTCATGTCAATAAAGATTTACTTAGATTTTTAGTGAAGTAATCAAAGTGAAAAATTCTTAAATTTTGGTAAAAAAATTATATATATATAATAGTTTAAATTGTTTATAATATTTATAAGACAAGCTATGAATAAGTTAAAAGTCTAAGGATAACTTGAGGAGGGCAAAATGAAAGAAGCATACAATTACGGAAGAGTAACCATTCCGACAGATGTGGATGTTATACCACAAACAAAAGAAATGTTAGAAAAATGGGGAGCAGATGCCATTAGAGATTGTGATGGAACAGATTTTCCGCAGGAATTAAAAGATACAGGGGCTAAAATTTACTCTACATATTATACAACACGTAAAGATAATGAATGGGCTAAAGCAAATCCAGACGAAGTACAACAAATGTACTTAATGACACCTTTCTATACAGCAGAAGGCGCTCATATGGAGATTGAGCTCATGAAAGGGCTTTACCCTGATATGCTTAAACCAAATCCAAAAGATTGTAAACGTTGGTGGGAAGTTGTAGACCGAACAGAAGGTAGTGTACTTGACCCAGCAGTATGGGAATTTGATGAAGCATCAGGCAAAGTTATTTTTGACTGTGCTAAGGCTTTTCATGAATATACTGTAAGCTTTTTAGCTTTCATCATATGGGACCCTGTACATATGTATAATGCAGTTGTGAATGACTGGAAAGATGTAGAGCATCAAATTACATTTGATGTAAGACAACCCAAAACACGTGAATTTACTATGAAACGCCTTCGTAAATTTATTGAAGAGCATCCATATGTAAATGTTATCCGTTATACAACTTTCTTCCATCAATTTACACTTGTATTTGATGAACTGGCAAGAGAACGCTATGTAGACTGGTATGGCTACTCTGCTTCAGTAAGCCCATATATCCTAGAGCAATTTGAGCAAGAAGTAGGTTATAAATTCCGTCCAGAATATATCATTGACCAAGGTTATTACAATAACCAATATCGTGTGCCAACTAAAGAGTTCAAAGATTTCCAAGCCTTTCAAAGAAGAGAAGTTGCTAAACTTGCAAAAGAGATGGTAGACATTACACATGAATGTGGCAAAGAAGCCATGATGTTCCTTGGAGACCACTGGATTGGAACAGAGCCTTTTATGGATGAGTTTAAATCTATTGGACTTGATGCAGTAGTAGGAAGCGTTGGAAACGGGTCTACTTTACGTCTTATCAGTGATATAGAAGGTGTATCTTATACAGAAGGTCGTTTTTTACCTTATTTCTTCCCAGATACTTTCCATGAAGGTGGAGATCCGGTAAAAGAAGCAAAAGTAAACTGGGTAACTGCAAGACGTGCTATTTTACGTAAGCCTATTGACCGTATTGGCTACGGTGGTTACTTAAAACTTGCTTACCAGTTCCCAGATTTTATCGAATATGTAGAAAGCGTATGTAATGAATTTAGACTTTTATATGAAAACATTAAAGGGACTACACCTTACTGCATTAAAAAGGTTGCTGTTTTAAATAGCTGGGGTAAAATGCGTGCATGGGGATGTCATATGGTACATCATGCCCTTTATCAAAAACAAAACTATAGTTATGCAGGTATTATAGAAGCTTTATCAGGTGCACCTTTTGATGTAAAATTCATTAGCTTTGACGATATTAAAGAAAATCCAGATTGCTTAAAAGATATAGATGTAATTATTACAGTTGGAGATGCAGATACAGCACATACCGGTGGAGACGTTTGGGAAGACCCAGCTATTGTAACGACTATTCGTGAATTTGTTCATAGTGGTCATGGTATTATTGGTATAGGAGAACCTTCAGGACATCAATACCAAGGACGCTTCTTCCAACTTGCAAATGTATTTGGGGTAGAAGAAGAAAGAGGCTTTACACTTGGATATGACAAATACAATTGGGAAGAGCATCCAAATCACTTTATTCTAGAAGATTGTACGAAGCCAGTAGACTTTGGTGAAGGCAAGAAAAATATTTTTGCCTTTGAAGGAACAACTATTTTAAATCACAAAGAAAAAGAAGTACAAATGGCTGTTAACGAATATGGAAAAGGCCGCGCAGTTTATATTTCAGGCTTACCATACAGCTTTGAAAATAGCCGCATTTTATATCGTAGTATTTTATGGAGTATACATGATGAAGAAAACCTCCATAAATGGTATAGCACTAACTTTAATGTAGAAGTACATGCTTACGTTAAAAATGGTAAATACTGCGTAGTTAATAATACTTATGAACCACAAACGACGACAGTATACCGTGGAGATGGCACTTCATTTGAATTAAGTATGGATGCTAATGAAATTAAATGGTATGAAATCTAGAAAGAATTAAATCTAGAGCAAAGTAATGGGATCAAGGCATAAGACTATTAGATAAGTAAGTCTAAGTTAATGAATAGATTAAGGAATAGAAAAAAGCGTACTGCAAAAATGCAGTACGCTTTTTCTTAGATTTATTTTAGATTATTTAAGAAACCTAGTGATGTATGTAATATCTAAGTTTTTAATAACCTAAGCTTTCACCTACTAAAATGATTTTAATACGTCCATCCACGCGGCTGTTACGTGTAATCACTGTATGCATGCACATGCAGTCAGGGCTTAAACAGTTACCACATACACCTGTAACACCACAAGGTGTTTTACGGTTAAGACGAATAGCATTTTGAGGAGAGGCAACATTCTTAATGCGGTCGATGCCAGCTTCTACAGTTTTAGTTACTTTGTTCATTCCTACAATCATAATGACTTCTTTTGGACCGAAAGTAAGAGCAGATATGCGATTACCTGTTCCATCTATATTGATTAGCTGTCCATCTAAAGTAATAGCATTGCTGCTCATAAGGAAGAAGTCTGCAAAGTAGGCTTTGCGGAGCGTCTCATCAATTTGTTCAGGTGCTACTTTGGCGCGGTCATACAGGGTATAAGCATTAGATGCATAAAGTGCATCGATAAGGCCAATTTCCTTAATACTTTCAGAGCCACCCCAAGCAACGCTAGATTTTTCTGGCATAAGAGAAAGTGCAAGGTCTAAAGCTTCTGCTTTGGTGCTACAGTAATAGCCTTTCATATGACGTTTTTCTAAATTTTTGATTAATGTTGATGCTTGTAGTTTGTAAAAATCATTTTGAATACTCATTTTAATCCCTCCACTTAAGTATTTTTTTATTATACCATATTTATATATTAATGATAAATTGTAAACAGAATGTAATTTATTAAATATTGGAAAAAAGTAGATAAAAGAGTATAATAAGAAGGTAAAAAAATTTAAAGGGGGATATTATGAAAAAAAGAGTATTACCTATTTTATTATTAGTACTTGCCATGGTCTTTACAGGATGTACAAGCACTCAACTTGAGTTTTGGAACAAAATGCAGGAAGTTCAGGAATGGGAAGCGGCAGAAGTTAAAGGCAATGTTAACATGACAATGAGCATCCAAGGTGAAACAGTTAATGTAGCTATGGACTTAGATGGTATTAGTAATACAAAAGATATGAGTAGCTATATAAATATGTCTATGAAAATGGACATGCCATCTGACCCTACACAAAGCATTGAAATGAAAGATATTAAGATGTATATGGTAGATGGTCAAATAGCAATGAGCAAAAACTACATTACAGACATGCTTAAAGTAAGTGGTATGGAAGTACCTGAAGAGCTTGCTAGTGAAGATGTAGAATATATTTTATTAGAAGCTAACCCACTTCAACAAGAATTACTTGCAGCACTTACACAGGATCCAGCAGCAATCAAAGAGTTTTACAAAACTTTTGCAGATGTTGCAGATGATATGGGTATTAATGTAGACGTTACTAAAAAAGGCAATACTTACAGTGTAGATTTAGATCAAACAGAAATTTGTAATCTTGTTAAGAATATTATTGTAACAGGAACAAATAATCTAGAAAGCTTAAATAAAACTTTCAAACTTGGTTTCACAGCAGAAGAGATTAAACAAGCTCAAGCTGAAATGAATAGTGTTCAAACTGAGATGGATCAAATTGTTCAAATGATTAGCACTATGCTTACAGGTTCATTCAAAATGGATTATACCATTGAAGAGAGTGTAGTAACTGAAAAAGTAACTTTAGTAGTAGATGAACCTACATTCACAGGCTTAAAGATGAATATGGATGTAGCAATGACTTCTAAAAAAGTAGCACCTACTACTATTACAATGCCAGAAAAAGTACTTCAATTAACAGATGCTGAATTAGCAGAATTAATTGCTGGAAAAGTAGTTATGATTGACCGTACAAGCAATATGATGACAACTGTTACAGGTGAGTTCACTCCTTGTAAAGTAGTTGTAGAGAATGGTAAAACTTTTGTACCTGCAAAAGCAGTATTAGGTGCACTTGGTCAAGAAGTTGTATATGATGCTCAAGCTAAAAAGGTAGGAATCAAAGTAAATGATACATTTAAAGTATTAAATGTTATTACAAAAGAAGGTACATCTTATATTAGCTTAGAAGAATTACAAACACTTGGTTATATAGTAGTGCCACAAGGTAATTACATTACAATCCAATAAAACACAAAAGAAGGAGCTGCGACAAGGCAGCTCCTTCTTTTATATAAATGCTTTCTTTTTGAATTAAACTACCTTCAAATCATGTAAGTGATAGACCACTAATTTGCCTACCATTATCATTGTGCTAGGCCTTATCATTCTCCCTTCCCTTTATGCCTGGTTCAACATTAAGGCAAATTGGGACCCTTATGGTGCAACAGCAGGTATTAAAGTAGCTATTGTCAATGAATAAGAAGTTTAAGGCATCAGGACTTGGAGAATAAAAAGAAGTTTACAGGGAATACCGACTAGCTTTTATGTAAGATGAAGTAGGGAAACACAGGGAGTAGTTATAAAATACTCTTTGTGTTTTTTTATATTACACAGAAGTTCTATTTTTTGATTCTTTAAAGCTTTAAGTACATAGGTGAAAATTTTCAAAAATAGGTTTGGCTTAAAAAGTGTATATTATGTATAATAGAATATGAAAATGTCAAAATGAGACGAGGTAAACAAAAATGAAAGAGATTAGTATTTTTGACGTAATCGGGCCGAATATGATTGGGCCTTCAAGTTCTCATACAGCAGGTGCTGTACGTATTGCTTTACTTGTACGTAAGCTTATTCAATGTGAGATTCGTGAGGTAAAGTTTATTTTATATGGTTCTTTCGCCCAAACTTACAAGGGGCATGGTACAGATAAAGCTTTAGTTGCAGGTATTCTAGGAATGGATACAGAAGACGAGCGTATTAAAGATGCTTTTACTTATGCCAAAGAGGCAGGTCTTTGTTATACTTTTGAGCCCAATACTATAAAACATACAGATCATCCTAATACAGTTGAAGTTATTGTAGTAGATGATAAAGGTGAAGCAACAAGT
>JAHLFD010000060.1:0-7508 GCA_018883975.1 Candidatus Niameybacter stercoravium | reverse complement strand
TCAGTGTAGAACAGATTTTAGCAGGTGATTTATCACCTAATGAAAAGGATGGAGGCAATATGAAAAAAATAAAATTTTATGCATGCCCACAGTGTGGGAATGTTGTATGGAGTACAGGTGAAGCAGAACTATCTTGCTGTGGTAGAAAGCTTACAGCCCTAGAAGTACAGAAAGCAGATGAAGGGCATGAGGCAGAGATTGAAGAAGTGGAAGATGATTATTATATTACAATAAATCATGAAATGACTAAATCACACTTTATTTCATTTGTAGCTTATGTAAGATATGACCGTGTACTTATTGTAAAACTTTACCCAGAACAAAACGCAGAAGTGCGTTTCCCTAAAATGCGTACAGGTAACATTTATGCATATTGTACACAACACGGACTTATTAAACTCAAATAAAAAAGCACTAGGCAAGTAAAAGATTGCCTAGTGCTTTTTGCATTATAAAAGTACTTTTTATTAAGAAAGTTTAGAAGCAATAATGTTTTTAACACGTTCTGGGAGTTCGATTTGTTCTTCCTTAGTTAAGTTAGCGGTTTCAACAGATGGATGAATATAAACATTGACAGTAGCAGGTTTTAATTTACCGCCCTGTGCCTCCATCAGTTTATAAGTACCATCCATTGTTACTGGGATAATAGGTGCTTTGGATTTTGTAGCCAGTTTGAAGCTTCCTGCCTTGAATTCTCCAAGAGGGCCTCCTTTACTACGTGTACCTTCTGGGAAGATGACAAGGGAGTGTCCTTCTTTAATGATTTTCACGCCTTCTATAATAGCCATTGCAGCTCCTTTTAAGGAAGAGCGATCCATAAAGACGCAATGGATAAGACGCATCCAAGTACGTACAATAGGAAGTTTATTAATTTCAACTTTAGATACATAACCTTTTGGTTTATCAATATAACTCATAAAAAGAGCGATATCAAAGTTACCTTGATGATTGCTCATAAAGACCACCGGCTGATCTTGTGGTATGTTTTCTAAACCGTGTACATGTACAGTTGCACCACTGTTTTTAACTTGAGCCATTGCCCATTTAGAAGTCACCTTGTTAATATATTGCTCTGCTTTTTCAGCTTGTCCTTGTTTAAGAAGTGATTTAGCCTTATAGAGTGCAGGTAAAGTAAATACTAAGCTAATAGCAAAATAACCATACCAATAAATCGTTCTAAACATATGAAACCTCCTGTTATGATTGCTTGTATAGCATTTCTTTCTATATTATAGCAAAAAACTAGGTTAGAATACAGGATTATTTACAAAGGTATAGATGCAGAATAGTTTAAAATATTATGGTATAATAGGCTTAATTGAGAAGGTAAGAAAGGGGAAAGGATATGTTACTTATTTTAATAGGTGTGATTATAGGTTTTTATGTATTGTATCTTATACTTATGACAGTAGTGGAGCACTCAGGTATAGTAGAGGAATTACAAGAAATTAAAGTTCTGCTTAAAGAGATAAGAGATAGTACTTGCATAGTTAAAGATAATGAAGAAGAGAAAAAAGAAGAAATGTTACTGGGTATAGATAAATGTCCCGCCTGTGGTACACCTTTAACAGAAACGAATGAGGCATGCCCAAGTTGTAGACTTAGTTTGAATAACCAAGAAGAATAGAGGAAAGAACGTGGCTTATTTATTTAAATACTATGCTAGAATTTACGACAGCTTTATGCGGAGGTTTAAATTAGATTCAAATGAAGTACTGTTAGAAAGTTTAGGAGAACTTAAAGGTAAGCGTATTTTAGACTTAGGTGGGGGAACGGGTACCTTGGCAGATAAGTTGCAACGCATGGGTGGGGATGTGACACTCATAGACCCTCAGAAGGAAATGACAGCTATTGCTAAAGCGAAGAATACCTATCTTACCATTTATAATGAAACACTTGAAGAAGTGATGCAACATAATGAAGTCGTACCTTTTGATATCGTTGTCATAAGAGATGCATTACATCATATAAGTAATCAGCAGGAAGTTATAAGGCAGGTGGCCTTATGCTTAGCTGACGAGGGAATACTTGTGATGAGTGAATTTAACATTAGGCATATAAAAACTATATGTATCTGGTGTTTTGAGACTCTGTGCTTTGAAAGATGTCGTATGTTTACAAAGAAAAGCTTACTTAACTTATGTAGCCCTTACTTTAAAAATCAGGAGATTAGGTCTATAAGTGCTTTTGAGATGCTTTATAAAGGAGAAAAGAACAATGTTTAAGCATATACAATTACTGACTAGACTTGGAGGGCTTTGTCTAACACATCAAACGGTGACAAAGGAATGTATTGGACAGGCCTACAGTGAGATAAGTAGTACTTATGAAGATTATTTTTTAAAAACAATGCATGCTTATAATGACCTTGTATTAAAAGGGCTATTAGAAGAAGAGCCTCCTTTAGGTTTACGTGTGCTTGATCTAGCATGTGGAACAGGCTATAACAGTGTGTATCTTCAAAAGTACTATGAAAAAGCTCACTTTGATCTTGTAGATATTTCAGAAGGGATGCTAGAGCAGGCCAAGGAGAAAGGGCTTAAAAATGCAACCTATACACAGCAGGATATGCTCAGTTTTTTAGCTACGCAAAAAGACGCTAGCTTTGATAGAGTCATATGTTGTTGGGCAATTAAATATCAACCACCTCAAAAGATTATCAAAGAAGTTTATAGAGTCTTAAAACCAGGTGGTCTATTTGGTGTCATTGTCAATACAAAAGGGACCTTACCAGAAATACGTAGCATTTATCCAAAGCTCCTTTTAAAGGAACACAAAACCATTCAAAAAGTTATGTTAGAACTTCCTAATCCAGTCAATAAAAGAACTTTCGATAGTTGGTTTGAGAAGGTGGGGTTCAACGTTTTAGAAGGTGAAGAAGGTAAGCATGTTTTTGCATTTGAAGAGGAAAGTGCATTAATAGACTGGGTTACCCATACAGGGGCGCTAGCAGGTTTTGATACGATGATTGATTTAAAGGATGAAAGTGTGCAGAGGGAAATGTGTAAACTGCTTGCTGAAAAAGGGATTAAACAGGTAACACATACTTTTGTATGGGGCATCTTTAAAAAGGAGGAGTAGAATATGGATAGACAAGTAATAGGTAAGATTCTACCTATGTGTTTAGATAGAATGGCGATAAAGAACTTTTACACTTTACATAGACGTTTTAAGGAAAATAAAGCATATAAACTGCGTTATCTTATAGACTGTTCATGTAATGTGATTAAGCATGAAAGAATTGTAAAGCATGACGGGTACTATATCATCAATGCATTTTTACCTCCAGTAAATAGTAGAGCTTTTGAACAAATTGCTAGAAGTGTGCCAGGAGAAGGGGCAGAGTTTTATGCGAGCCATGTATCAGGTAAAAGGTTAGCACCTATTTCTACTTATGTTGCAGTCACCGGAAAGTGTATGTATCATTGCTGGCATTGTAGTGCAAGTAAGATGATGCAAGAAGGAGAAGAGGACTTAGATACATGTAAGATGATCCAGATTGTAAAGACTCTACAGGATTTAGGTGTAGGTATTATTGGGTTTACAGGAGGAGAACCTCTTATAAGAAAGGACTTAGAGACCATTATACAAGCTATAGATAATAGAAGTATGACTTTAGTCTTTTCAAATGGCTATGGGCTAACATTAGAGCGTGCCAAGGCCTTAAAGGCAGCAGGACTCTTTGGTATTGCCATAAGTTTTGATAGCACTAAAGCTGAGGTGCATGATGCAAAACGTGGTTATAAAGGAGCTTATGAGATTGCTTTAGAAGCTATTAGACATGCTAAAGCAGCAGGGCTTTATACTATGGGACAGGTTGTTTGTACGAAGGAAATGCTTAGAACGAAAGAGATTCATGATATAGCCAAATTCTTAAAGCAAGAAGGTATACATGAATTAAGAATAGTAGAGCCTATTCCTTGTGGATCATTAGAAGAGGCCAAAGATGAAATGTTAACAGAAGAGGAAAAGAGAGAACTTATTCAGTTACATATTACATTTAATGAGGAACAGTCTTATCCCAAGACTTCTGTATTTCCTTATGTAGAATCTGAAGATCAATATGGCTGTGGAGCGGGCATGCAGCATAGCTACATTGACCAAGCAGGTAATTTTAGGTCTTGTGATTTTATTTATGAAAGTTACGGTAATGTTCTGAAGGAACCTATTAGTCAAATTTGGGAGCGCATGCATGAGGCTTGTGGTGGGCCTAAATGTATGTGTTGTGCTAAACATAAGTGTAATAATAGCCAAAGTGAAAAAATCCCTAAATACTATAGATTATTAGGAGGAAAAGCATGAAAGACTATTTCAAGATATTGATGAATTCCAAAAGTCTATTCACATTCAGTACTATGGCATACATAATGACCTGGTAGGTCAGCCTTAAAGTATAAAAATATTTTTCCAAATACTATCCAAATACTTGAAAAACTCTGCTATTCCTTATATGCTTAAATAAGCATTGTAAAGCCAAGACTAACATCAAGGAGGCATACGTTAATGGCAAAACAAAAATGGAAAGCGGGTAATATGGTTTATCCACTGCCAGCAATTATGGTAAGCTGTGGAAGTGAAGATAAGCCTAATATTGTAACAGTTGCATGGACAGGAACTATTTGTACCAATCCGCCTATGACTTATATTTCTTTAAGACCCTCTAGGTATTCCTATGATCTTATTAAAGAAAGTGGCTATTTTGTAATTAACCTGACAACAAGAGCACTTGTTAAAGCCACAGATTTCTGTGGTGTAAGATCAGGAAGAGATGTAGATAAATTTAAAGAAATGAATCTTACAGCAAGTTGTGACAATGTAGCTGGTGTTCCTATGATTGAAGAAAGCCCAGTTAATATTGTTTGTAAGCTTAAAGAAATTAAACCATTAGGGTCCCACGACTTATTTATTGCCGATGTATTAGAAGTCTATGTGGATGACCAGTATATGGATGAAAAAGGTAAGTTCCATTTAAATCAGACAGATTTGATTGCTTATTCTCATGGTACCTACCTTACATTAGGGGAAGAACTTGGCACTTTTGGCTATTCAGTTAAGAAAACGAAACCAGTAAAAAGTAAACAAGAGATGCAGCTTACTAACAAGAGTCCTATTGATGAGAAAACTAAAAAACAACCTAAAAGAGGAACTGTAGTAGAGAAAAAACAATCAGATAAAACTACTAAAAAGTTTACTTCCAAAAAGACATCAAAAGGTAACAGTAATTTTTCAAAAAGCAAAAAGTCAGTAGTAAACAAAAAGCAAGAACCACGTAGGAAAAAATAATTCCTAGGTGGTTCTTTTTTGTATCTTTTCAATCGGTAGGTAGGAAAAACCATCAATACTTAAAACTGGTTTATAAGGGAAAGTCTTAGTGCCATCGCCCACTAGATAAATAGAATACAGCCTACCGGGCTTAAGCTTTTTAGAAGAGAGTGTGGCAAGTTCATTTTCCTCACTGGCTTCTTTAATGACAAAGGTATAAGGGGCTGGTTCTTTAACAAGATAGGAAGAAGCCTGGCCATAGCGAATGTTACGAATGGGGAGTGGCTCTTCGGGAAGATTTAAAGAAGTAGCACCATCAAAGCGTGCAAAGTGGTTAAGACGTACGGCAAGTCTAGGTGGCTCTAAAAGCTTTTGCGGTTCTTCTAAACAGAAAATATGATAAGTTTCAGGGTCTTTATACTTACAAGCTAAGACACCTGTATAAATCTGAAAACGTTGCAAGTTCATTTTCTTTTCATAAAGCACATCTTCCTTATGATGGTATGTTAATTTTAAGACATGCTTTCCAGATGGGATAGGATAGTATTTAGTAAAGTCTTCATATAGGAAATAACTATAGATGAGTTTATTATCTAAATAGAGGTCAAAGGCTGTAGATGAAGTGAAAGCATTAAAAAGACGTATATAACAAAGGGATGTATCCTTTTTAGTAGGCATTTTGAAACCTCCTCATAAAATTGAAGCTTAATAATATATATGAGGAAGAAGAGAGAGAGATAACCTGAGTGAAAAGCATAATTTTTCTGTAAATTGTAAAATATAATTTATTAAATAAGTAACATAACAATATAATAGTCTATAAATTGTTTATTCAATATGTTAAAATAGAAACAAGTCAAATAAATTAGAATTCTTATTAGGCAGGTGAATTAATGAACAAATCTAAGCTCATACACTTACTTAATGAAGATGAAGGCTTTAAATTAGATTTTAAGCTTAAATTGGCTTTAGAATTAGATTCTGATAAGAAAGAATTCGTAAAAGATGTTATTGCTATTGCGAATACAGAAGGTGGAAGAGGGTATATCCTCTACGGTATTGAAGATAAGACGAAGCGATTAGTGGGATTAAAGGATATACCTATAGATATAGAAGAACGTATTCAACAAGTCATTGCTTATAGAAGTGTCCCACCTGTTCCAGTAAGTTTTGAAATACTAGAAATAAAGCAAAAGAAGATAGGTATACTTACTATTTTTAAAAGCAGGCAGGTACCACATCAGATGCGCCAAAATGGAGCATTTTATGTGAGAAGAGGTTCTACAACAGATACAGCAACAAGGCATGAATTAGCTCAGATGCTCCAAGAGCAGGGCATTATAAGTTTTGAGCAGGTACCTTGTAGGGCTGCAACTTTAAAGGATCTAAATTTTGAACTTATAGAATGTTATTTAAAACATTTTAATCTATATGAGACCAATCAAGTGCAGATGCTTAAAGCGCTAGGTATTATAAGTGATAAAGAAGAAGGTATACTAACATGCCCTACTTATGGCGGCTTACTTCTTTTTGGTAAGGTTCCACAGCTCTTTATGCCTAATGCATTGATAGAGGTCACTTATGAAAAAGGAAATTTTGGTATTATGGGCAATATAATAGAGATGTTCAAAGCCTTTAATGAACGTATTAAACCACTTTTACCAAACAGTTATCCTTATGAAGCTTTATCAGAAGTACTTGCAAATGCCATTATTCATAGGGATTATTGGAACCCTTACTATTATACTAAGGTGGAGATTGGCTTAGATAAAATTTCTGTTATGAACCCAAGACAGTATTATTATGAAAAGTTTAATCAGCTTAGTATCCATACGAATCCATGGCTTTACTCTAGACTTTTATTATTTGAACAAAAAGATAATACACTTCACTTTGGAATAGGACTTAAAAAAGTACAGAAAATCTTTGAAGAAACCGGATGTGGGGAAATTGAAACAAGTTTTCAGGAAGGCTTTTTTACTGTGAAATTACCAGGCATAGCCTATTACAGCTGATAATGAGGGAGGAATCAATGATGAAAATAAGGGAAATTAAAGAAATATTAGGTGCAACCATATGGGTAGGGGAAGAATATCTAGATCAATGCTTACATGCTGCATGTGGATGTGATCTTATGAGCGACGTACTCGCTTTTGCTAAAGAAAAGGTGTTGCTCCTTACAGGGCTTATTAACCCTCAGGTTATTCGTACGGCTGAAATGCTGGATATTAGAGCTATTGTATTTG
>JAHLFD010000059.1:0-24924 GCA_018883975.1 Candidatus Niameybacter stercoravium | reverse complement strand
AACATCATGAAATTAATCAATTTTGCTACTGGAGCTGTAGCAGGCCGATTACTATATGAGGCTTGTGTGGACTACCAGGATTTTTTTTGTTTAATATGAAGTACTTTAAAAGGTATACAGTGAATAGGATATGTGTGATACTAGATATAAGAATTGTATAATTTATTAATTAGGGGTAAGAAATATGAAAACAGTGGTAGATATTACAAATTATATTTTTTTAGAAAATGTAGTAGAGAAGGCTGATATTATTTTTATACCTGGTGGGTCTTATGCTGAATTAGGAGAAAAAGCAGCTGAATTATGGCATAGTGAATATGCACCAATTATTTTACCTTCAGGTAAATATAGTCCCTCACGTGGGTGTTTTTCAGGAGTATCATCTAAAAAAGAATTGTATAATAAAGTTTATGACACAGAATGGGCTTTTTTAAAAGATGTTCTACTTAAGAATGGTGTCAATGATAAAGCTATTTTAAGAGAAGATACTGCAGAATATACTTATCAAAATGCATTTAAATCAAGAGAAGTTACGGACAAAATAGGTTTGAAGATTAATAAGGCAATTATATGCTGTAAAAGTTTTCATGCTAGACGATGTTATACATACTATCAATGGGCATATCCAGATACAGAATTAATTCTTTGTCCATTAGATGTTCAAGGGATAAGCAAGGATACATGGGCTAATACAGAGAATGGGATAGATAAAGTATTAGGAGAATTAACACGAAGTGGTTCACAATTTAAAACATATATTATGCAGATGATAGAGAGACTTGGAAATTAAGTGAAAGATATATAAAAATCATTTTACATAAACAAAGGTGTGAGTATACACCTAAATATACTAGGGAAGTATCAGATGAAAAGAAGCGTTTCTACTCTCCTGTGCATGGCAGAAACTTAGGAACAGTAAGGTGAAGGAACACCCTTATTGTAAGAGGTGTTGGAGTAAGTGAAAGTTAATTGTTACTGATAACTTGCAAGAGCATCATATTAAATCATTTAAGGATTATCCTGAGCTGAGGTTAGACAAGGATACTGTGGCTGTGTTGTGTAGAATATGTAATTTGCAGTTGGAGGATAGTAGTGTGGTAGATTGGTAATTTGGTACATTGATTAAAATTCATAATAGTTATAAAATTAGAGTATGTACGGTGTAGGATAGATAGTAATTTATAAGGAGAATTTATATTATGATTGATATTAAAAACTATAATTATTTGCCCACGATTGATGAAATGAGTGATTATATCAGAAACCAACTGTTTGATGATTTCTACTCAGAAATAGTAAAACTCTATAAGGCACAACCTAAAATTGAATTTAGTAAATGCTCATGGGAGTATGGATGGAATATTAAATTCAAAAGGTCTGGAAAAACTTTGTGTACAGTATACCCCAGAGAGAATTACTTCACTGTATTAGTAGTAATTGGTACAAAAGAAAAGGTAGTGCTTGAAGCTATATTGTCACATCTATCTCCAATAATTCAAGAAGTTTATCATCAAGCAAAAGAAGGAAATGGCCAACGCTGGCTTATGATAAATTTAGAAGATAAAGATAAAACATATACTGATGTACTTAATCTTATTAATATTCGTGCTACATGTAAATAATAGGTAAATTCCCATTTATCTTATTAAGATGAGTCTCTAATATTTATTTATTATGATATAAAATGTTACGAAGGGGAAAAATAATAATGGAGAACAAAAAATGGAAAGGTGTATTTGCAAAAGTTCGGGTAGGGCAGGCATTTTCACTCTTTGGATCTAGTCTTGTAGATTTTGCACTGATATGGTGGTTAACGGAGCAGACAGGCTCAGAGGCTATTCTTGCACTTTCTACATTGATTACACTAGTGCCCAGAATGCTACTTGGTCCGTTCGCTGGATCATTAATTGACCGTATGAAGCGTAAAGTGGTTATGATATGCGCTGATGGATTGATTGCATTGGTTACGTTGGGGCTCTTGATTCTTTTCAAGTATTCAGAGGTTGGGACTGTAACGATTATGATTGTGCTGTTTCTGCGTTCGATGGGAGCTATGTTTCATCAGCCCGCAGCTATGTCTATGACAGCGTTACTTGTACCAGAGGATCAACTGTCACGTATAGGCGGTCTTGATCGAGTTTTATCAGGAATGATGTCTATTGTTGCACCTATTGCTGGAGCCTTTTTAATTGACCTCTTTACAATTGAGGCTGTTCTATACATAGATATTGTTACAGCTACTCTTGCCGTTGTAACACTGGCAACAGCAAGAATTTGTGAACCAGTAACAGTTCATGAAAATACTTCAGTATTATATGAAACGAAAATAGGGTTAAAGTATGTTCTTGACTCTAAAAGTGTATTCTTTGTAGTGATGACCTGTACGCTTGCAAATATATTCTGTGGTCCAGCTATTTCTATGAAATCACTTCTTGTTACAAAAGTTTTTAATGGTGGTGTGATGGAACTTTCTTGTGTTACGGCGGCCAGCGGTATTGGTATTGTAATCGGAGGGATTATCATGGGCCTGTGGGGTGGATTTAGCCGAAAGTTGATTACGAGTGCACTTGGATGGATGGGAGTTGGAATAACTAGTATTATTACAGGGATTATACCTGGAAGTGCATTTAACGTAATGGTTGCTTCCATGTTCTTCTGTAGTGTAGGGATAGCAATTGGGTCAGCTTCTTTGGAGGCGTTCTATCAGTCATCTATTCCAGTTGCTTTTCAAGGACGAGTATTCTCAGTCTTGAACACACTAGACAACCTGAGTGTTCCATTTGGGCTACTTATTGCAGTGATACTTGGAGACAACATATCAATTCAGTTTTGGTATATAATGATGGGAGTATCGCACCTACTATTGGGGATACTCTGGTTAGCCTCAAAAAATTTAAAAGAGGCTGAATGTAATTCTGATATTATTGTGGACAAAGCATAAATGTACATAGCTGTACCTAATTATTTATATTAATAAAACATGATATTGTATCATATTAAACTCTTAGTAGAATCATTCTATTAGGAGTATTTTTTGTTGTAAGTGATAGCCATTGTTGAAGTAATGGGCAATATAGAACCAATATGAATGTAGGAGTTGCGTGAATATAACAAATTACTTATACTAAGATATATATATAAGACGGTATAGGTGACAGAGTAGATATTTTATAGGCCTATAAAGTGGAGTTTGAAAGGAGGTAAAAAAATGATTCTCAGAAAATATGAACAAACAGATTGCAAATATTTGACAGAATTATTTTACGATACTGTTCATTCAGTTAATGCAAGAGATTATACAGAAGAACAATTGAATGTGTGGGCAACAGGCAATGTGAATTTAGAAGAATGGGACAAGTCCTTGTTAGAACATTTTACAGTTGTTGCAGTTGAAGATAATGTTATAGTCGGCTTTGGAGATATAGATAAGACGGGATATTTAGATCGACTATATGTTCATAAAGATTATCAAAACAGAGGGATTGCAACTGCAATTTGTAATGAATTGGAGCATGCAGCTGATAAAGCCAAAATTACCACATACGCTTCTATCACGGCAAAATCTTTCTTTGAAAAAAGAGGATATAAAGTTATTAAGGAACAGAATGTAGAGAGAAAAGGCATTTTATTGACAAATTATCTTATGGAGAAATAAAACAATGATTATTTTAATTACGGGTGCTTCTCATACAGGGAAGACTGTATTGGCACAAAAAATATTAGAAAAATACAAAATCACATATCTATCTATTGACCATTTAAAAATGGGACTTATTAGAAGTGGTCATACAAAATTAACACCAGAGGATGACGAAGAACTTGTATCTTATCTGTGGCCTATTGTTAGAGAAATTATCAAAACAGCAATTGAAAATCAACAAAACCTTGTGATCGAAGGAGCGTATATTCCTTTTGACTGGAAAAATGATTTTGATAATGAGTATCTAAAAGAAATTCAGTATTATTGTCTTGTTATGACTAAGGAGTATATTGAAAAACATTTTTCAGCTGTCAAAAAATATGCTAATACTATTGAAAGCCGGCTTGATGATTCATATTGTACAATGGAATCAATGATTGAAGAAAATGTGGAAAATTTGCAGATGTGTAAAAAGTATGACTGTAATTATATTTTAATAGAGGATGAGTATAAGGTGGATATTGATTTATAAAAATTCCAGTTTATCGAGTAGCCTATCAGTTATAGTTATAGTCTTAAACTCAACAAATGAATAGTTATTTCATAAATCAAATAATAAACGATACTCTTAGTAGAAACTTTACTAGGAGTATTTTTTATGCTAAGAAAGGAGATTAACCCATAAATAATCCATACATAGGACTACTAAACATTATACAAGAACAAGGAAAGAAATATAATACACTAGACTAGCTATATGTATTGGAAAGGCAAAGAAGCCCTAAAAGTGTGGATATACAAAATATTACTCTGAAAACATAAGGGAAGATAGAAGAGCGATCAAAGAAAGTCCATAATTTTAATATTGACAGATCCTATTAAAATACATTATGATTTTTTGAATATATAAAAATTAAATCTATGTCTAAAATAAGGGGATGAAAGAATGGGACGTATTATAGCTATTGGTGGAGGAGAGCTTTCTAAAGGAGAGACTTATGCTATTGATAAAGCAATTGTAAACTTATCAGGGAAACTACATCCTAAAACATTATTTATACCTACAGCTAGTTTTGAGCCAGCAGGGTATTGTAAACGTTTTCAGGAGTTATACCAAACTCAATTAGGTGCACAAGTAGAAGTACTTTACCTTTTAGATAATAAGCTATCCATTAAAGAAATTGAAGAAAAAATAAAATGGGCAGATATCATCTATGTTGGTGGAGGGGATACGACTTTTATGCTTCAAACATGGCAAAAGAAACACGTAGACCAGTTTCTAAAAGAAGCTTATGAACGAGATACTTTGCTTTGCGGTTTAAGTGCAGGTTCTATTTGTTGGTTTGAGACCGGGCAAAGTGAAATTGATAGTAATTCTACGGAGGATGGATTTGACTATATTAAACTTAAGGGGTTGGGACTAATTAATGCCTTTCACTGTCCACATTTTAATGAAGGTAGAAGAGCTGAAGTCTTTGATCAAATGATACAAGAAAGTAATTTAGTAGGTATTGCGTTAGATAATAACTGTGCCATAGCTATCATAGATGATTCTTATTGCATTTTAACATCAGAACCTGATAAAAAAGCTTATAAAGTTTATTCTATGAATGGTCAAGTAATTCACGAGCCTATTAAACAAATAGATTCTTTTAGGAAACTCAGTACATTGGGCATATCTACAAAATGATTAGGAGTGAATAGAACTCTATATGGATAATGTATATAGGAGCATGGCAAACTAGTTTCTAATAATATGAGTAGAACTAAAGAAGGATTGAGCTAAATGAGTAAAAATATAAGACGTGGTTTTGTAGCGAAAGATGAAATAGAATTTGGAAGCCGATGGGTAGATACATTAAAGCAGGCAAGTGAAGAGCTATGCTATCTCGTGGATAGAAATTATCCTATTAAATCGGCCTCGACTTTTATAGGAAATCATTATTTATTATCTGAGCGCCAGCGTCTAGCACTTGTTAGAATGACTTCGGCATCTTGGCAGCTACAAAAACGAAAAGAAAAGGAACTTTCATCTAAGATGCTTCCATCTTGTCTGCATATAGATGGCTTTAATACAATCATTACATTAGAAGTCGCTTTGTCTCAGTCCCTTCTTATAAAAGGAATGGATGGTACACTAAGAGATTTAGCAGGCTTACGTGGCACATATGGCATTATTACTCAGACAGAAGAAGCTATTAAACTGATATTACAAACTCTCAGAAACCTACAAGTAAAAGAAGCAAAGATTTATTTAGACCAACCTGTATCCAATTCAGGGCGGTTAAAAGTGCTTATTATGGAGCTTGCCAAGTCTTATCCTACTCAAATCACAGTATCCGTATTGAGTGAGGTAGATAGGGTATTAGAGCAGCTACCTGGTGTTGTTTCAAGTGATGCTATTATACTAGATAAATGTATGAGCTGGTTTAATTTAAATCAACATATTATAGAGCAGTATATACCAAAAGCATGGATTTTTACTCTCTAACCCTATTTACCTTAAACCTGTGCTATACTTAGAATAGGTACTAAGCTAAAAGTATCCCACAGCAAGGAGCTTTATAAACATGAATTTATATGATCAATTACGAACACTCCAAGTTATGGACAATGCATTTACAGAGTGGACAGACTATAGAAAGAATCTAACAGATTATATTCTCACCCATACTTTGCCAAATGAAAGTCTAGCTATTTGGGGTGCAGGAAGATGCAATGACTTAGACCTTGAAAGGTTAAGCGGTCATTTTCAATCTATTACTTTATTAGACCAAGATGAAAACGCTATGCAGGATGCTATCTATCGATATAACTTAGGGGATTCTAAAAATATTCATACAAGAGTTATAGATTTTGTGGGCATAACGGATGATGATTATAGACAATATGCTGCTTATTTAGTAGATAAAGTGAGGAAAAAGGGTATTCACACAGAGTGTAGCTGTTTAGTAGAAGTGGTATTAGAAGTACTTGAGCATCTTTATCAAAAGACAATCTATCACGCCATTCCTATAGAAAAGAATAGTTTTGATTACGCCATTGTAATAGGTGTTCATAGCCAACTTATCTCTATGCTAGAATGGATTTGGAGTATCATTTTACAAACCATTCAGCAAGAAGAGTATGAAGTACGTCATGCTATTGCCATGATGAATGATGGCCTAGTAGAAAAGTTTAACCAAACAGTTCTAAATGCTACGAGGAAAAATGTGATTATGGGTTATGAATTAGGTCGATTAGATAGGGCAGGCGTTGTTCAAGGTGCTCATCAGGCTATGGAAGATATTGAAAAAAGAGCCTGCAAAGAAGAAATTGAAATTGCAAATACTGTAATACTAGAATGGCCATTCAATTTAAAGGAAGGAATAGCCTATAAAGTAAAACTTCAAAAAATATATCCTTTTTGTTATACTAAAAGTAGAAATCCTTAAGGAGAATGAGAGGATACTATGACGGTTAAAGAATTAGATAAAATTGCGAAAAAAGGCTTAGAGATGCCTAAAGGGCTTGCTTCCTATGAACAGTCCTACTATATTGCCTCTAGAGGATTATATATGCAATATGCAAAAGGTGAGATAACAGTAGCACAGGCTAGAGAAGAGAAAAAAGAAGTGCTAAAGGCCTATGAAGAAGGAAAATGGGAACGGAATTACTTTATGCAGCTCCATAGTGTGTTAGAACAGCTTAAGAAACTCAAAGAGGAAGGTTTTGATAGTGTCCTTGAGTTTGAGATTTTAGAAACAATAGATGCGCTACTGCATAAAGAAGCATAGTAAAAAAGCTAGGCATATGTCTAGCTTTTTTATATATTCACCCCTGGTCTATCTGAAACTACTTGAAAATCCTAATGCAATATGTAACAATAAAAAAGTCAATTTATTAAACTAAATATATGCAAAGGAGTCTTTATGGCTAAAAAGAATGAAATTATCGACGGTCTAATTGAAAAAGTAAAATTTCCTAACAAAGGAATTATGTATATAGAAGAAGAACGTATTCCCGTTCTAGTACCTGATACATTTCCAGGTCAGAAAGTACGCGTAAGATTACAACGTAAAAGAAAAGGAACATGGGAGGGACGTGCTCTAGAGCATCTTGAAAACCCTGCTCACTTTGTAAAACCTTCATGTGAATATTTTGGTCTATGTGGCGGCTGTGCTATGCAGCATTTAAGCTATGAAAATCAGCTTGAACATAAACATGAACAAGTTCAAACACTTCTTCAAAATGCTGGTGTTACAGGATATGAAGATATGGGCATTTTAGGCAGCCCATCTGAATGGGCTTACCGTAACAAAATGGAATTCTCCTTTGGAGATGCCTGCAAAGACGGCCCAATGACACTGGGTATGCATCGCAAAAATAGTACATTTGATATTATTACAGTAGATGGCTGTAAAATTGTAGATGAAGACTTTAATATGATTTTAAGATTTGTATTACGCTATGCACAGTCTTTCAATCTACCATTCTATAAAAAGAAAATCCATGAAGGCTTCTTACGCTACCTTATTGTAAGACGTTCTGAAACAACAGGAGACCTTCTGATTAATATCGTTACAACGACGCAAAGAGACTTTGACTTTACAGAGCTTGCTAACTACCTTGTAAATTTAGGAACAAAAGGCAAAATTGCAGGGATTCTTCATACGTATTCTGATACACTTGCAGATGCTGTTAAACCAGACTCTACTAGAGTACTTTATGGCAAAGATGCCTTTACAGAAACAATTTTAGGACTTCAATTCAATATTTCTCCTTACTCATTCTTCCAAACAAATACAAAAGGTGCAGAACTTCTTTATAAGACAGCACTTGATATGCCACAAGATATCACAAGTAAGGTAGTATTTGACCTTTACTCAGGTACAGGTACTATTGCTCAGATTATGGCAACCAAAGCAAAAGAAGTATACGGTATTGAAATTGTAGAAGAAGCAGTAGAAAAAGCTAAAGAAAATGCTAAACTTAATGGTCTTACAAACTGCCACTTTGTAGCAGGAGATGTTCTTAAAGAGGTAGAGAATTTCCACGTAAAACCAGAACTTATCGTACTTGATCCACCACGTGAAGGAATTCATCCAAAAGCAATAGATAAAATTATTGGTTTTGATGCTAAAGAACTTCTTTACATTTCATGTAAACCAACAAGCCTTGCAAGAGACCTTCCAGTATTCGAGCAAGCTGGTTATAAAGTAGAGAAAGTATGCTGCGTAGATATGTTCCCTCATACGCACCATGTTGAAACGATTGCTTATTTATCTAGATAAATCAAGTATCTTGTGCTTTTGGTTTTGTGCTATGGGTAAAAAATGGGTAACTTTTGTTTTTTAAATTAAAGTAGGGTGGAGTTAATCCACCCTTTTTATATTGTCGATAGTACTGTCTAATATAGTTGCAACTTCTTTGTCCTTTTCATTTAAATTATGGGTATATACTTTTAGCGTAGTATTAGTATTAGTGTGACCTAGCCGTTGAGAGATAGACTGAACATTAACACCACCATACATAAGAAGAGTAGCCTGTAAATGTCGTAAATCATGAAAACGTATAAGATCCATATTATTACCTACCATTACAGCTTTAAATCTTTTGGATAAACAATGCTTTGTTATAGGCTTTCCGTTACTAGTATTAATAAATATTTGTTTACTAGGTGGGATATAAACCATAGATTTAATATATGAATCTAATGCTTCCAAAACGAATCCGGGAGCATAAACTTTTCTTGTGCTACCATCTGTTTTTGTGGTAATTATAACGTCATCTACAATATTTCCTTCTTCATCTCTATCTTGCCCTAATTGTTTATTTATATCTATTATGCCCTTATTGAAATCAATATCATTTAAAGTTAAAGCTCTTATTTCACTATTTCTCAAACCACAACCTATAGCATAGGAAGTGATAAAGTATGCAACACACCTATTCAGAAGATGGATAAGACATTTGGCCTTGGAAGTTTATACGGGAGCAAGGCTATTATTATCGATGATCAGACAGATGCAGTAATTGAAGATATCACTAACTTTAAACAGGTAACGGGATCGGGGCCAGTGAACTGTGAGATTAAAGGTAAGCAGGCATTTACTTATGATTTTAGAGGAACACTTACTTTCGCTTGTAATGACCTTCCTTATTTTAAAGGGGATAAAGGAGATCCCGTATTTAAGCGTTTTATTATCATTCCTTGTAGGCAGGTTATACCAGAAGAAGGGCGTAACAAGCATATACAAGAGGACTTTTTAAAAGAGATAGAAGGTATTGTCTTATGGGCTTTAGAAGGATTAGATAGACTTCTTGCCAATGACTTAACCTTTACTAAGAGCGGTGCTTGTGAGCAGGCTATTCATGAGTACAGAAGTAAAAGTGATAGCTTGTACTGGTTTATCAAGGAACACTATGTGGTAACAACAGATCATACAGACCGTGTGTTAAAGTCAAAACTTGATAAAGAATATGAGATGTGGTGCCACACAAATGATATTACACCTATTAAAAAGAAAAATATAGCTGATAGATCTAAGAAGCAAGGGATCTATACTAAAAGGAGTAACGGACTTTACTATACACACATTGAACCCTTGTAGCTCAAAGGAATGGAATGGTTTTGGATTAATTTGGACTAAAATAAGGCAGTCCAAATAGTCCATAGATAATTAAAAAATAGTCCGCTTAAAGCCTTTGGGAATAAAGGGGTTTAATAAAATATGGACGTAATAGACGGATTAAACTTCTTTATATATAGGAAGAATTAATAGTTTTAAAATAAAAACAAATTTTTTCTTTTTATATAAAAGAATATATCTTATATATTTATATACTTATACGTCCATAGCTTAGAGCGTATGGCCCAAGGGCTTGATTGGTGGATGGGATTTGGAGGTTTTGTGGACATATGTTAGAAAAACAGATAGAACAGTATCTCACAAAAAAGGTTAAAAGCATTGGAGGACTTAGCTTAAAGCTAACTGCGCTTATAGGTATCCCAGATAGATTAGTACTCTTACCAGGAGGCATATGTATCTTTGTAGAACTTAAAGCACCTGGGGAGAGCCCAAGGAGGATTCAGCTTAAACGTATGCAGCAACTAAGGGTACTAGGGTTTAAGGTCTATGTGGTAGATAGTTACGAAAGAGTAGATGAGGTGATGCGTGATGCACTTCAAACCACATAGTTACCAGGAGTATGCAATTGATAAGATCATAGAACTACCAGCAGTGGGACTCTTTATGGATATGGGGATGGGCAAGACAGTATCAACACTTACAGCAGTGCTAGAGCTGCTCTTTGACTATTTTGAAGTTAGTAAAGTATTAGTTATAGCACCACTACGAGTAGCAGATACAACTTGGACCGATGAAGTAGATAAGTGGGAGCACCTAAGTAACTTAAAGATATCTAAGGTGCTAGGCTCACAAGAGGATAGGTTAAAAGCCCTAGGCACAAAAGCAGATATCTATGTAATTAATCGAGAGAATGTATCCTGGTTAGTTGAAAGATACAAACAACGTTGGCCCTTCGACATGGTCGTGGTAGACGAGCTCAGTAGCTTTAAGTCACCTAAGTCAAAAAGGTTCAAAGACCTCAAGAAGGTATTGCCTTATATCAAACGTATTGTAGGACTTACTGGAACCCCAGCACCTAATAGTTTATTGGATTTATGGCCACAGCTCTACTTACTGGATCGAGGTGAGAGACTCGGTAAGACTTTGACCAGTTACAGAGAGAAGTACTTCTTGCCAGATAAACGTAACCAACATATTGTTTATAGCTATAAACTAAAGCCTTTTGCAGATGAGGCTATTCATAAGCAGATCAGTGATATTTGTATTGGCTTATCAGCAAAAGATTACTTAGATTTACCTGAGCGGATAAACAATATCATCAAAGTAAGGTTAGATGATGAGGTAATGAACAAGTATAAGAGTTTGAGAAGGAGAAGCTACTAGAACTTCAAGAAACAGATATAACAGCAGCTACTGCAGGTGTTGTAGTAGGGAAGCTCCTACAAATGGCTAATGGTCAGATCTATGATGATGAGGGGCAAGTACACATGATTCATGATGCTAAGTTGGAAGCACTAAGTGAGATTATAGAAAATGTGAATGGCCAGCCAGTGCTTGTGTTGTACAACTTCAAACATGACTATGATAGCTTGGTTGATAGATTCAAGAAGTTAGAACCTAAGACTCTGCAAACAGGTCGAGATATCAAAGAGTGGAACGAAGACAAAACTAAGATACTATTGGCACATCCAGCAAGTGTTGGGCATGGACTGAATCTTCAAGCGGGTGGCAATATCATCATCTGGTATGGGCTCACCTGGAGCCTTGAGTTATACCAACAAGCCAATGCAAGACTTTACAGACAAGTTCAAAAGAACAGTGTTATCATACACCACCTAGTAGCTGAAGGTACTGTGGATGAACACGTGATGCAAGTGCTACACACAAAAGATAAAGGGCAGAGAACTCTGATTGAAGCTGTTAAAGCAAGGATTACTCACATCAATTGCTAGTGGGGGGATTTCATGACAAAGAAGGAATTATCACAGCTTTATTATCTAAATCGAGAGATAGAAGAATTACAAAGCCGAATAGCTGAACTTGAAGTAAAAGCTGAATCAACTTCAAAACCAATCACAGGTATGCCAAATGTGCCAGGGATAAGTGATAAGACTGGAAGGTATGCTGCAGAGATAGCAGATCTTAAAAGTCTATTGGATTTAAACCTTAAAAAGTGTTTTTATGAGCTTAACAGATTAAATCGATATATTCAAAGTATAGAAGATAGTGAAATGAGAAATATACTTTCGTTCAGATACATTAATGGCCTGTGCTGGGAACAAGTAGCTGCAAGTATCAGTCCATATGCCTCAGGTGAAAGTGTAAGAAAGGCACATGATAGGTTTTTAAAGAAAAACTAAAACCTGTCCGTTTTGTCCGGTTAGAATCTGATATTATTATATAGTAAGTATTTGACGAAAGCATAAGTTATTGTTACTAGTTATAAATTACTTAGGTAAAGTACAGGCACATTATACATAAGAGTAAAAATAACTATAACAGACAAGCTTGGTTTATTTGAAAATTATAGTTATTTAGCCAATAGATATTTAGTTTTCTATTTGATATTATAAATTTATCAATTATTTCAAAAAATTTGATGAATTTATAAGAAAGTAGGGGATTAAATGGCTAAAAAAATTAAATCTAACAAAGAAATTATGGATTATATCAAGACGCTAGAAATAATTACTGAAGTAATACTACATTTTAGGACTTATAACTTACAGATTATTAATCCACTCCCTGAAATAGTTAAAAATCAAGAAGATGAAAAAATATATTTAACAGACTCCGGGATACCCAATGAAGTTTTTTGGTGTATATATAAGGACTCAGATAAAAAAACAAAAGGGAAAATTATAGATGCTTTATTATTAACTGAATCTCATCAGTTTACTAATAGGTTCAGTAAAAAAGGTACAGTGACTAATAAAGACATAAAACAGATAGGCAAACTTTTTGGAAATAACATTAATTTTTATAACTATATTTGTCAATCTCAAAAATATTTATTAACTGAAATTGAAAACGGAACAAAAGAACTAAGTAAAAATATTGCTAATACACTTCCATTCATAGCATTTTAAAAAATGATAATAGCCCAAGGAGACCGATCTCTAAGGGCTTTTTCTATACCAAAAGAGGAGATGATGTTATGCCAAGAAAACCTTTAACACTATGTAAACATCCAGGTTGCCCAGAGCTTACACACTTACCTTTTTGTGAAAGGCATAGACATCAGCATGAACGAGCGACCTCCAAAGCTCGTGGTTATGACAACAGGTGGCGCATTGAACGAAAGCGATTCCTTAAGGAACATCCTTTCTGTGAAAAATGCAAAGCAGATGAAAGGTTAGTGAGAGCAACAGTGGTAGATCACATTAAACCACACAGAGGTGACCAGAGGCTGTTCTGGAACAGGGACAACTGGCAGGTTCTTTGTAAGAGGTGTCATGATCACAAGACAATGACAGAAGATAGATATCAGGAATATAATTACTAGTCTTTTCATATATTGTATAGCTACATATTAGAAAACAAGTAGTAAATTATAATTCTAAAAGGAGGACTATTATGAATAAGTTCGATACATTTAATGTACTTTCACAGGATCTTATCAATAATCAAATACCATTTTCAGTGATACAGGATGATGCTTTAAGGGTAGTTACACAAAAGGCTAATGTCACAATTAAGACTAATGGAGTAGCTATGTTAAAAACAAATGAGCAAAATGCCCTTCTAACACTTGCTCAAAATAATGCTGGTAAAATACGTGAAATTTGGTCTGGTGAAACAGTAAAAAACTATTCTTCTACTGAAGCTAATATCATTATAAAGGATATTCTGAATTTATAGTCCATTATATAGGGGTAGGGACATCAAAATCTCGATAACCTTTGATACTTAAGACCGCCGCCCCCTCACACGCGAATTTTCGTATAATTAAAAGGGTGGGGTATTAAAAAATCGCATAATAAAAGTCGCAAATTAAGCAGCTACAAGGAATTGTGGTTGCTTTTTTTATGCGTAAAAGTTTATGAAGGGAAATAGGTGCATATGACGGATGAGCAAAAGAAAAAAATACAAGAGCTAAGGCTGGAAGGCTTGGGATATAAGGCAATTGCTAATGTTGTTGGCGTTTCAAGAGATGCGGTAAGAGGGCATTGTAAGCGCTATGAACTTACAGGCAATGCAACTGTTGTTGCACTCAATATGCAAGTAAAAAAACAAAAAAATGTAGTGTGTTTGTATTGTGAGAAGCCACTCAAGCATAAGGCGAAGGGTCGAATACGTAAATTCTGCTCTGACTCCTGTAGAAGAAAATGTGGGTAGCACATCAAGAAATGCGGAATAAAAATGAGAAGGCCATTTACAAATATACATGTTCTTATTGCAGTAAGGAGTTTAGTGTTTATGGCAATAAGAACAGAAAGTATTGTAGCCATAGCTGCTATATCAAACATAGATTTGGGGAGGGATGAAAGTGGAGTTTAAAAAGTTAGAAGTAGATGTACTCATACCGGCAACGTATAATCCAAGGAAAGATTTAAAGCCGGGAGATAAAGAATATGAAAAGATAAAAAACAGTATCAATGAGTTTGGGTATGTAGAGCCCATCATTGTGAATACCGATATGACCATCATTGGTGGGCATCAACGTCTAAAGGTTCTAAAGCATCTAGGCTACACAGAAGTAGATTGTGTAGTTGTAGAAGTGGATAAGACTAAGGAAAAAGCACTGAACGTGGCCCTTAACAAAGTAACTGGTTCATGGAATGAAGCCTTACTTGCAGAGTTGATTAAGGACTTACAAGAAGTAGACTTTGATGTAGCACTTACAGGTTTTGAACCGCCAGGGATTGATGAGTTATTTAGTAAATTGAACGAAGGTGAAGTGAAGGAAGATAACTTTGATGTGGAAGATGCTTTAACAGAAAATCCAATGTCCAAGAAAGGTGATGTATGGTTACTTGGTAAGCACAGATTGATATGTGGGGATAATACTGATGCCGCAATTTACGAAGTAGTAATGGATGGTAAGAAAGCAAATCTCGTTATAACCGATCCACCCTATAATGTGGCTTATGAAGCGAAAGCCGGAAGTATTCAAAATGATAACATGAAGCAAGAAGACTTCTATAGCTTCTTACACAAAGCGTTCTTTAACATGCATGAGCACATGGCAGATGATGCTTCCATCTATGTATTCCATGCAGATACAAAGGGACTTAACTTTAGAAAAGCTTTCAGTGATGTTGGCTTTTATCTAGCAGGTGTATGCGTTTGGGCTAAACAAAGTCTAGTGCTTGGAAGAAGCGACTATCACTGGAAACATGAACCAGTACTTTATGGCTGGAAGAAATCCGGCAAACACAAGTGGTATGGTGATCGTAAGCAAAGTACTATTTGGAACTTCGATAGACCGGCTAAAAATGAATTACATCCAACCATGAAACCTATAGCGCTTGTTTCTTATCCGATTCAAAACAGTAGTTTAACCAACTGCATTGTGCTGGATCCGTTTGGTGGAAGTGGCTCTACACTCATTGCTTGTGAGCAAACAGGTCGTGTTTGCCATACTATTGAATTGGATGAGCGTTATGCGGATGTCATTGTAAAAAGGTATATCGAGCAAGTTGGTTCAGATGCAGGAGTGACCTTGCTGAGAAAGGTTCTTATGAGATAGCGCCTTTCTTTGTGTAGTAGGCACGAATATGTCATGTGTTTCTTGGGTAGTTAGCGTCTACAACTAAAAGCACAGTAGAGGTAACATGTGTACTACCGAAAGGTACTACACAAAAGAAAGGAAAGACGAATGAAAACACAAAGATTTGGAATCGAAATTGAAATGACAGGGCTTACAAGACAAGAGGCAGCAGAGGTGGCTGCAACACAGCTATGGGCAGAAAATTTAGACCATGTTGGAGGGAGCTACGATGCTTACCACATTTTAAATCAACAAGGTAGAACGTGGAAGGTTGTTTCAGACTCAAGCATTGAAGCGCAGAAGAAGTACAAAGGAACAGGCATTGTGTAGGGACAGAATACAGGGTTGAGCTAGTAAGCACAATATTGACCTACAAAGACATTGAACCCTTGCAAGAACTGATAAGGGCATTAAGAGATGCTGGAGCCATAACTAATAGCACATGTGGGATATACATACACATTGACGCGGCACCTCATACACCCAATACCCTAAAGAACCTAGTAAACCTTATTGCTAGCAAAGAGGATTTACTTTACAAGGCTTTAGACATTGACTACGACAGAATAAGGTATTGCAAAAAGCTAAATGAAGAACTCATCCAAACCATTAACAAAAAGAAACCTAAGAGCATTGATGAATTAGCGGACATTTGGTACCAAGGCTATGGCGCACAAGATAGGAATAGACATTACCATCAAAGCAGATACCATGGACTGAACTTACACAGCACTTTTACCAAGGGAACCATAGAGTTCAGGCTTTTTAATAGCACCACACACGCAGGTAAGATTAAAGCTTACATTCAATTTTGCCTAGCTCTTAGCCACCAAGCATTAACACAAAAGAAGGCAAGTGCAAGAAGGACCTATACAGACAATGAGAAGTACACCTTCAGATGTTGGATGCTTAGGTTAGGCTTAAACGGTGACGAGTTCAAAACTTGTAGATTCCATTTCCTGGGGAATTTATCCGGCAACAGTGCATGGAGAAATTCAGCTTGAAGCAATGAAGAATAGGGAGGGCCAAGTGCCTTCCCACACAATAAAGGAGTGTATCAAATGAATAAGAAAATTTATGCCGCATATGGCAGTAACATGAATCTCGAGCAAATGAGTAATAGATGCCCGGCTGCAAAAGTTATAGGAACAGGGCTTGTGGAAGGTTTTAGGCTTACCTTCAGAGGAAGTAGTAGAGGCGTAGCCAATATTGAACATTGCCCAGATAGAAGTGTGCCAGTGGTATTATGGGAGATTACAGAAAGTTGCGAAGAAGTGCTTGATATGTACGAAGGTTACCCAAATTTGTATAAGAAGCAGACCATAGAAGTACAAGTTGATGGCAAGATACAAGAAGCTATGGTCTATGTAATGGCTAAAAGATACAGGGCTATGCCAGCAATCCCAACAAGTTATTATTTAGAAATTATTGCAGAAGGCTATAACGATAATGGTCTAGACTTAGAAATACTAAAAATGGCCCACCTAGAATGCTTAAAGGAGCTGAAGTAATGGACAAATTTTTTACTCAGAACACATGTGATAGGTGTGGTGACACACTTAATGCTGGAAGGATTATGAGCATGTTTAATACAGATTGCATTTGCCTTAAGTGCAAAGATAAGGAACAATTAGACCCACAATATAATAAGGCACTACAGGCAGATAGAGAGCAAATTCAAAAAGGCAACTATAACTACAAAGGCATAAGAGGGAAGTAAAGTGATCAGCGATAAAATTGTTGAACAGATATTAGCAATTAGGGATTCGTGGAAATATAACATGTTTGATGTTTCAGCAATTCAAAAGGAATTATATGAATAAGGTTATTATGAACTAGGCCTTTTTCTAGAGGATAATCTAAAAAACTACTTGGAATTTGTTATGACAGGAAAAAATTAAGAAACCATAGAGCTTGCAGAAATGTAACCTCTTTTAGTGTGGAAGTAGGTGAACTTATGGCTACACCAGGAAGAAAGCCAAAACCAACAGCACTGAAAGTATTAGAAGGTAATCCAGGGAAACGGGAACTTAATGAGTTAGAGCCTACTCCGGAAAAGAAAGCACCTAAATGTCCTACATGGCTAGATAAAGAAGCAAAAAAAGAGTGGAAGAGGATTGCTACAGAATTAGAAGAACTAGGTATCTTGACACAGATAGATATGGCAGCCTTTGCTGGGTATTGCCGGGCCTATGCGAGATGGAAAGAAGCAGAGGAGTTCATCGCCAAGCATGGAACCATTATTAAAAGTCCTAGTGGCTACTGGCAACAAGTACCCCAAATAAATATAGCGCAGTCTTATTTAAAGATCATGAATAAGTTTTGTGAGCAGTTCGGCCTTACCCCCTTCATCTAGGAGTAGGTTATCAGTAGAAAGCAGCTCATTAGAAGTTAACCCCATGGAAATGATGCTGATGGAAGGAGGTAAGAAAGATGTACGATGAAACCAAAGCACAGCATGCAGTCAATTTTATTAACTGCCTTAAGCATACAAAGGGCCAATGGCGAGGTGTAAACTTTGATCTTTTGGATTGGCAGGAAAAAATCATAAGAGATATCTTTGGAACAGTAAAAGATAATGGATATAGGCAGTACAACACAGCTTATATAGAGATTCCAAAGAAGAATGGTAAAAGTGAACTTGCAGCAGCAGTGGCCTTGCTTTTATCATGTGGTGATGCAAAATGGGGTGCAGAAGTTTACGGGTGTGCTTCAGACAGGCAACAAGCCTCTATTGTGTTTGATGTAGCTGTAGAAATGGTTGAACAATGCCCAGCACTTAAGAAAAGAATTAAACCTATTATGTCAGTAAAGCGGTTTGTATATAAACCTACAAATAGCTTTTATCAAGTACTATCGGCAGAAGCCTATACCAAGCATGGTTTAAATGTCCATGGGGTAATCTTTGATGAGCTACATAGCCAGCCAAATAGGGAACTTTTCGATGTCATGACAAAAGGATCAGGTGATGCAAGAACACAGCCGCTTTTCTTTCTTATTACAACAGCAGGAAATGATAGACACTCTATTTGTTTTGAACAACATCAAAAAGTAGTTGATCTTATACAAGGGAGAAAAATTGATCCTACATTTTATCCCGTTATCTATGCAATAGAAGATAATGATGACTGGGGATTAGAGAATAATTGGTATAAGGCCAATCCTTCATTAGGACACACTATTGATATAGAAAAAGTAAGAAATGCTTTTAGAAATGCTCAGGAGAATCTGGCGGAAGAAAACATCTTTAGGCAACTAAGACTCAATCAATGGGTGAAGCAATCAATTAGATGGATGCAAATGGATAAATGGGATGAGTGCACTTTTAAAGTAGATCCTGATTCTCTTAGAGGTAGAGAATGCTTTGATGGCTAGACTTATCCAGTACAACAGATATCACAGCATTCGTACTAGTATTCCCACCAAGGTATGAAGATGAAAAGTATGTGGTGATGCCATTCTTTTAGATTCCAAAGGATAACCTTGCTTTACGTGTAAGACGAGACCACGTACCTTACGATACTTGGGAAAAACAAGGCTATATCAAAACCACAGAGGGAAACGTCGTGCACTACGACTTTATCGAATCCTTTATAGAAGACTTAGGTACCAAATATAACATTAAAGAAATAGCTTTTGATCGCTGGGGAGCCGTACAGATGACTCAGAACCTAGAAGGTATGGGATTTACAGTGGTTCCATTCGGCCAAGGTTATAAGGATATGTCCCCACCTTCTAAAGAGCTGATGAAACTTACATTAGAGAAGAAGCTGGCTCATGGCGGCAATCCAGTCTTAAGATGGATGATGGATAACATTTTTATTAAGACAGACCCAGCAGGGAACATCAAACCAGATAAAGAAAAGAGCACCGAGAAAATAGATGGTGCTGTAGCTACTATTATGGCATTGGATAGAGCAATAAGGCATCAAGGTGATGGTGGAAGTGTGTATGATAGTCGAGGAATTTTGATATTGTAAGATGAAATTATTCATAGAAAAAATGATAATACGATGCTAGATTTGTTTGTACCTGAAATAAGTATTTGAATATAATTTTACTAAATCCGTAATGCTGAAAATAAATCCGTTTTATTCCGTTCTAAATCCGTTCAAATTGAATATAAATGATAGTAGATAGTTAAGGCGGAAGGAGCGTGAGATGATGGCATATGATAAGAGCTGGACAACAGGGGAGTATAGTGATGCAGATGTAGAACGAATTGGAAACTTTCTATTAAAAATGATACAAGAGAACGAAGGAGAGTATACAGCAACTATCGAAGAAATAGGAAGATTATGTGGGTATACAAAAGAGAAAGAGAAACTTCAAAAACAATATGGTAAGCTATTTAACGCCCTACAGGAAGCAAAGCAAAAGTATAAAATAGAAGCAATTACTAAAGGAAGAAAAGGTAATATATATAGAATGAAAGAAAAAGAACCTCCAAAAGAAATAGTAAATACATCTTCTGATGAATTAGATTCTATTAAACTCCTTTTAGATACAGTAAATTGCAGTGAAATTACCCCAGAGAAGGCAATACAGTTAATCAAGTTAATAAAAAAAATTATCCAATAGGGGGAATATTATAATGAAAAAGAATAGTGAATTACTAGAAAAAAGTGAAAATCTAAAAGTAGACAAGGCACAATACAAACCTAACTTGTACATTATTATGGGTGAAACCAACATGAAAAAATCATCAACAATAAGATGCTTAACTGGAATCCATAATAAAAATACTTTTGATATTAAACATCAAAATGGTAATGTTAAACCTACATTTGTTTTAGCAAGTTCATTACAAGAAGCCAAAATAAGTGAAAGTGATTTTGTAGTTTTAGTAAATGGTCAGAAGAAGTATCACACTGACATATGTCTATGTTTAAGAATAAATCCATATAGACCTCAAGGCTCTAATACTACATTTAATTCAGGTGCAGATTATATTAGATATTTTATGAACCTAGGATGGAATATTGTTGAAGTAGTCGACTTCCAAGAAGCAAAAAATGTGATCACATTAGGTAATATGCCACAGGGAATTAGTACACACACTATTTACGATACTAATACAAAAACTTCTAATGAAATTGCAAAAGTTATACGAGACAATTATTTTAAATGGGTATAAATAGAAGCGTGGCAAAATGCTGCACTTTTTATATTTAAGAAAGGATTATAACGATGGGATTGTTTAATAAATTATTTCAATCAAGAGATAAACCAATCAATGCATTAGGCAGTGCATATACCTCTTTCTTTGGTGGTACCACTAGCGGTAAAACAGTTAATGAAAGAACAGCGATGCAAACCACAGCGGTATATGCATGTGTCAGGATTTTAGCAGAAACGATTGCGTCACTACCTTTACACATTTATCGATGTACAGCTAATGGTAAAGAGAAAGATACTAGTCATTACTTATATTATCTACTTCATAATGAACCAAACCCAGAGATGACTTCATTTGTCTTTAGAGAGATATTGATGAGTCATCTTTTATTATGGGGAAACGCATATGCGCAGATTATTCGTGATGGGACAGGTAAGATATTAGCACTTTACCCGCTCATGCCTGATAAGATGACTGTAGATAGAACCAGTAAAGATGAAATCTATTACTTATACAACAAAGAAGGGCAAGATTACCCATTAAGAAAAGAAGAGGTACTTCATATTCCAGATCTAGGATTTGATGGTTTGATTGGTTATTCACCCATAGCAATGGCTAAAAATGCTATCGGAATGGCTATCGCCACAGAGGAATATGGAGCCTCTTTTTTGCTAATGGGGCAAACCCAGGAGGCGTACTTGAACACCCAGGGATTGTAAAAGATCCAGCCCGGATTCGTGAGAGCTGGAATGCTGTTTATGGTGGAAGCAACAAAGCACATAAGGTAGCAGTTTTAGAAGAGGGAATGGCTTTTAAAACAATTACTATACCACCAGATCAAGCACAGTTTTTAGAAACACGTAAATTCCAAATCAATGAGATAGCACGTATCTTTAGAATCCCACCTCACATGATAGGAAACTTAGAACGGGCTACCTTTTCAAATATAGAGAATCAATCCTTAGAGTTTGTAAAGTACACCTTGGATCCTTGGGTAGTCAGGTTAGAAATGAGTTTTCAACGTGCCTTGCTACGTGAAAGTGAGAAGAGAGGTTACTTCATCAAACTCAATGTAGATGGATTACTTAGAGGAGCCTATGCAAAAACATTAGATAAGAAGGAAGGTGAGAAGAGTGAGGAAGTTCTGGAACTGGGTAAAAAATGAGGAAGGTAGAACACTTTACTTTGATGGCTATATTGCGCAGGATAGTTGGTTTGATGATGAGATTTCACCAAGGCAGTTTAAAACAGAACTAACAGGGTCCTCAGGTAACATATCTGTATGGGTTAAAGAATAAGAGGAGAGCAAAATGAACGGAACAAAGAGAAGTAATATTAAAATAGGAGCAGCAGTTCTAGTTGTTCAAAAGCAAGACCAACGTAATGGAAAGCTGACAGAAGGAATTGTGAAAAAGATACTTACTAATTCACCAGAGCATCATCATGGTATAAAAGTGATGCTTGAGAGTGGTATTGTAGGTAGAGTGAAAGAGATAAAGTAACACCAAGCCTTAGAGTAATTATGCTTTAGGGCTTTTTGTGTGTTTATAGGTATTAGGAAATATATTTTATATGTTCCCTAAAGGGAGGAGGAGACACAAATAAAAAATAATTTTGTATGGAATATCTCATATATTATAGAGCTTTCCAGTTAGGCATCAAAGGAGTCTAATTCTATTAGTGTTGGTAGGATAGATATTACGGGCTTTATAGTTAGTACAGTTCAATCAAATAGTTATTAAAAAAGTAAATATAAATATCATTTTAGAGTAGGTATAATATCTACTCTTTTTTATTGGCTAAAAGTGCTGTATTTTGCATCTGTTTTCGTAATTTAATCACAATGTTGTCCTGCATACATAATATATAAGTGTAGTATAGTTTTTAAAAAGGAGGTATGTAGTAGGGAACGTAATAATCGTAGGATATGGATAGACAATTTTGAAGATGATGTAAGAAGAAATGAAGTAGAAGGTAGACGTATTGATGGACGTAATTGTAGACGTTTAGCCGAAGACATTGAGAGATTGATTAGAGATATTAGCGAAGATATTGAACTATTAAAACGTAAATTTAATGAACTTGAAAATAATAGATACATTAGAAGTGTTGGACCATGGAATGATGATGACTGGAACTGAGATTGGGATCAATGGAATTGTTGACGTAGATGTTGCCCTAAATGCTGTCGTCGTTGTAGAGGACAAATATAAATTTTTAGTAATATAAAAAGCAGTAAATATGCGATTAAATAGGATTGATTGTAGAAAGGTGGAGATCGTTGTATGAGTATGAATCCCTTTTTAGAGAAGCCCATGAATCTAAACTGCTCATTTAAGGATTGGAGCAGTATTTATCCTAAACCTTATAATAAGTATGAGGTAGATCCTTATACCAAGACACGTATTATACTTATGAATGGAACAGAATTTGAAGCAAATTGGTTTTCTCATCAATTTTCTAGACATTGCCCAAATAATGATTTAAGACGTGAAATTGCCATAACAAGAAGAATAGAGCAGCAACAGCAAAAGGTACTTAGTGTTTTAAAGCCAGCAAATGAAAGTATTCTTGAACATACAATTAGTTATGAGCAGTTAGCTGTTGATTTAACAGCAATATTAGCACAAAGAGAGCCAGATTGTTATGTAAAAGCGGCTCTTGATTTTGCATTATTAGAAGATTTTGATCACCTCTATCGTTACTCTGATTTATTGGAGATGGAATATGGAACAAAAGCCGAGTACTTAGTTGGGCATTATACAGAGATTATGCCAGGTAGACCAACTATATCTGAACATCGTTATCCTATAGATAATATTAAAAGATTCGTAAATTTTGATACAGCAGATCCTATTACTAAACTTAATATATCTATTATTACAGCAGCTGAACAACAAACTATGAATTATTATATGAATATAGCAGGTTTCTATTGTTCTGATCTTGGAAGACAGCTTTATCAAGAAATTGGCTTAATTGAAGAGCAGCATGTAAGCCAGTACGAGAGCTTAAAAGATACACGATTAACTTGGCTGGAAGACTTATTATTACATGAGTACACAGAGTGTTATTTATATTACTCTTGTTATGAAGATGAAACAGACTGCTACATTAAAAAGATTTGGGAAGAACATTTAGAACAAGAAATTGCTCATCTCCATAAAGCAGCACAACTTCTTGAACGATTTGAAGGAAGGTGTTGGCAAGAAGTTATTCCAGATGGATATTTCCCTGAACTTCTAAGATTAGGACCTAATAAGGACTATATAAGAGATGTAATTAGAAACACAGTGTATCTAACATCGGTAAAAGAGGGATATGCAGAACCTTGCGAGCTTTCCTGTGATGCACCATTCTTTAAATTCCAAGAAGTTTTAAATCATGATGTATGCAGTGTACCTAGTCATAAGACAATTGAAAGGATAATTGATGAGAATGGCGAAGATTATCGTTTTGAAGTAGCACCTCATCCAATTGAAGAGCTAAGAAATAGAACATGTGATAATGTATGTGTTGGAGTAGTATAAAGAAGTATGTGAACTAATAGTTGAAACTTTTTGAGAGATACTAGCAGTGATTCTTAATATAGAAGGTTAAAATAATGTCACAATTAACAGTAAAAAACTTTCAAGCTTTCAAGACTTATTAAGTGGTGAAGAGTTACCTATTAAAAAGTTTAAGATACTATTTATGAACAGCTCTTTATAACCTTATCGCTAATGAATGTGCGAACAAGAAAAAGTGAATCAAGCTAAACAAACTTTTGTACCTCAAGCACATTCTAAATGTTAGATAATAATTGAATAAGAATATAATAAGCTAGAACTAAGGTTCTAGCTTTATTTCTGCATAAAAGCAGAGGGTAATAGAACTACAT
>JAHLFD010000058.1:0-9574 GCA_018883975.1 Candidatus Niameybacter stercoravium | reverse complement strand
CTACTACATTACCAAAACGTTCTTTAAAACGCATTAAGGTCTGCCTTGTAAGGGCAATCTCTGGCACAAGTACAATAGCACTACCACCTTCTTCAAGTACTTTACAAATAGCATAAAGAAAGACCTCTGTTTTTCCGCTGCCTGTAATACCTTGTAAAAGGACACCTTCATATCTGTTGGCACCTATAGCAGCTAAAAGCTGGTCTTTAGCATAAGTCTGTTCTAAGTTAAGTTTTTTAAAGTATTCATAGTGAATAGGATCTTTTCTAAAGCCTAAGAGCTTTTCTTCTTTTCTTAAGATGCCATTCTTAATAAGTGTACTTAAACTGGAAGGGCTGACCTCATTACTTTTTTTCAGGTCTTCTAAAGAAATAGAAGCCTGCATTAAAAACAGCATAAGAATAGCTCTCTGCTTATGAAAGCTTTTCATATGTGCTTTGCTTTCTATATAACTTGTTAAAACTTCAGGTTTTATATTTAGTGTGATATAAGTTTCAGCTTCTTCAAAAGAACTATAAGGTTTTTTACTCATACCTGGCGGAAGCATAACTTCTAAAGCTATAGCAAAGCTGCATCCATAATAGTTCACGAGAAACTTAGCTATTTCAATCTGCTCTTCATTAAAAACCGGTATTTCATCAAATAGACCAGCAATAGGTTTAATTCTATAATGCTCTTCAGGTGGGTTACTTGAAAGATGGATAACATAGCCTATCTGTGTATGATTCCCCTGACCAAAAGGTACCTTCACACGGCTTCCTATTCGAACCTTAGGAAGTAGCGTGTAAGGTACACTATAGGTAAATAAGCGATCTATTTCTTGTGTCTTAGCGAAATTAATAATCACCTGAGCATACATATGACGCTCCTTCTACATAAAGAATAAACAAGTGCGAGCACTTGTTTATTCTGTCACAGCTTGTTCTTTGATTTTGATCTTACCAGCGTAAAGTTCATCTACAGCAATTGAAGTTGATTTTTTGTATTTTAATTTTTCATTAAGCTCTGCTGCTTCTTTGATGCGAATTGGATCAATTGGTGTATCTTTGTCAGCATTTTTGCTATTTGCTTCTTCATTTACAATATCAATGATTTGTCTTGCACGTCTTGCTGCTGCAATAATAATAGAGTAACGGCTTGTAACGACTTTCTCTGAAGCGTCCTCATTAAGTTTTTCCATAAGTTGAGTATAAGATGGTTGTAACATGGTGGTTCCTCCTTTAATTTGAGAGCATTTGCTCAATGTAAGATTTATATCTATAACTTCTTAGTTTTTCAGCTTGTACAATTTGTTTAATATCTGTAACAGCATCTTCTAAGTTGTCATTAATGACAATATAGTCATATTCTTTAAATGCTAGTAATTCTTCTCTTGCTCTATTTAGACGCGCCTCAATCACATCATCACTTTCTGTCCCACGTCCAATAAGTCTACTTTGAAGTTCTTCAAATGTAGGTGGCATGATAAAAATAAGTATAGCATCTGGATAAGCACTTTTAGCCTGCATAGCACCTTGTACTTCAATTTCTAAAATAATGTCTTTTCCACTTTTAATAGTTTCATTAATAAATGCTTTTGGTGTACCATAATAATTATTACAGAAATTAGCATACTCTAAAAGCTCTTCTTTTGCAATCATCTCTTCAAATTCTTCAGTTGTTTTAAAGAAATAATGTTTGCCATGCTCTTCGCCTACACGTGGTTTACGTGTTGTCGCTGAAATAGAAACAACAAAATTCTCCTCTTTAATCAGCTCTTTTACAATAGTTCCTTTCCCCGAACCAGATGGTCCCGAAAGAATCAGTTTAAGTCCTTCACTTTGCATAATTATCTCCTTAAAATAGAAATATTATTCTTTTAGACAAGTAGTTGAGCGGCTAGCCATAGTCTCAGGTTGTAGGGCAGATAAAATGATATGGTTACTATCTGTAATGATTACGCCCCTTGTTTTCCTTCCCTGTGTGGCATCAATGAGCTTTTGAGTATCCCTAGCATCTGCAATCAGCCTTTTAATAGGTGCAGACTCAGGTGCTACAATGGCCACAATACGGTCTATGCCTACAATATTGCCATATCCAATATTTATAAATTTACTCATTGTCATCCCCTACTCTATATTTTGAATTTGCTCGCGGATTTTCTCTATCTCACTCTTTAATTCTACTGCATAAGAAGTAATAGTATAGTCTCCTGCTTTTGAAGCAATAGTATTAGCTTCACGGTTCATCTCCTGCATTAAAAAGTCTAGTTTACGTCCAATAGAACCTTCTTCTTCTAAAATCATTTTTAGTTGTTCTATATGACTTTTTAGCCTAGTAAGTTCTTCATCAATAGCAGCTCTATCTGCAAAAAGAGCCACCTCCATAGCGAGGCGCGTCTCATCTACTGGAACTTCATCTAAAAGTCTACTTATACGTTCTTCTAATTTTAGTTTATAGGCATTGACAACTTCTACACTTAAATGCTCCAGTTCACCTACAAGGCGAAGCATGTTATCTGCCTTCTCTAGTAAATCTTTTTTCAGTATCATGCCTTCTTTTTCTCTCATAGCTACAAGCTGAGTAAGTGCCTGTCTAAGTGCCTGATCAATCATAGGCCATATGACTTCTAAATCTGCCTGTTTCTTCTGGATTGTAATCACATCATTTAGACGCATGACTTCTGCCATACCTATATTGTCATTTAATCCGAGTTTTGTACCTATCTTTCTTAAAGCTTCTATATAAGCTGTGCAGGCTGGCTCATTGACAACAACTTCTACATCATCTGCTGACATGCTTGTCATATAAATGCTTACTTCTACTTTCCCACGTGCAATAAATTGTTTAATACATTTACGAATATCATCTTCTAAATGCGTCAGTGCTTTTGGCATGCGAATAGAAAGATCACAGTATCTATGATTCACTGTGCTTATCTCCACATTCACCTTGCGCTCTTTTTCTTCAATTTCATATCTGCCGTATCCTGTCATACTTTTTATCATACGGTTACCCCTTTGCACTTTAATCGTTCTATATTATAGCACAGCTTACTTTTATTTTCAAAAAAATTATGCTATACTCCGTGTATTAAATAAAGGAGGTGCGACTTATGGCATTAGATGGTATTGTCATCTCAAATATCGTATCAGAATTAAGTGAGGCACTCATAGGTGGGCGTATTGATAAAATATATCAGCCAGAAAAGGATGAACTACTCCTTTCTGTTCGCAACCAAAAAGATGCTTATAAACTTTTCTTAACAGCAAACAGTAACTATCCACGTATTCATTTTACAACACGTGTGAAAAACAGTTCTCAGACTCCTCCTATGTTCTGTATGTTGCTACGCAAACACCTTTCTAGTGGACGCATAATGAGTATTACCCAACCTCATTATGACCGTATTGTAGAAATGGAAATTGAAGCAACTAATGAACTAGGGGATCGTGAAAATAAGAAGCTCATTATTGAAATGATGGGGCGTCACAGCAATATTATTTTAACTAAAGCAGATGGAACAATTATTGATAGCATCAAACATATCTCAAGTGCACAAAGTAGTATGCGTGAAGTATTACCTGGACGCACTTACTTCTACCCTAATAATCAGGTAAAACTTAATCCTTCTGCGCTTCAGCTAGATAGTTTTATAACTCATATCAAAGCCCAAAGCCTACCAGCTTTTAAGGCCCTTTATACAGTTTATGCTGGTATAAGTCCACTTCTTGGACATGCTCTTTGCCATGAAGCTGGTATTGAAAGTGCTACCCTTGTAGAAAATCTTGATGATAAAGCGCTGCATAGACTCTTTATGGCACTTTCAAATCTAATGGAAAAAGTACATGCTAAGGCTTATAGCCCTACCTTATTTGTGGATCATGAGGACCATCCTTTAGAATTTTATAGTTTTCCTCTATCTACAGAATATACCCACGCTAAAACTTATTCTACACTTTCTGAGCTATTAGAATTCTATTATTATGAGCAATCTTCTAAATCTGTAGTCTCTCAAAAAACAGCAGATATTAAAAAGATGATTCTTACTTTTATTGATCGTGGTGTAAGGAAAAAAGCTATTCAGGAAAAAGCTATTGAAGAAAGCCAAGATGCAGAAATTTATAAAATCTATGGTGAACTTTTAACAGCTTACTCCTTTGCAGTACCTGAAGGTGCAGACAGCTTTATAACTCAAAACTACTATAGTGAAAACTATGAAGATATCACTATTCCTCTTGACCCAAAATGTAATGCTATTGAAAATGCTCAAAAATACTTTAAACATTACAATAAAGCAAAACGTACTTTATCAGCAGCTCATGAACAGCTCCTTTCTATCGAAGAAGACCTTAATTATTTGCAATCTGTGTTAGTATCCCTAGACTTTCTTCAGACACAGGAAGATATTGATGGTTTAAGACGTGAGCTTGTAGATATGGGTTATCTTAAAAAACGTAAACAAACTAAAGGTAAGCCACAAAAAAATGCTATGCCATATATGCAATTTACTTCTAGCGATGGTCAAACCATTTATGTAGGTAAAAACAACTATCAAAATGATGAGCTCACCATGAAGTTTGCCAAAATTACAGACCTATGGTTGCATATTAAAGATGGACCTGGCTCTCACGTTATTGTCAAGCTAAATCCTGGTGAAGGACCAAGTGATGTGACCTTAATTGAGGCATCTATGTTAGCGGCTTATTACAGCAAAGGTAAACATTCCAGTAATGTAGCTATTGATTATACATTCCGTAAAAATGTCAAAAAAGTTCCCAATGCTAAACCTGGCATGGTCATCTATACAAACTTTAAAACTATTTATGTAACACCAGATGAAAACCTTGTTAAACGACTTGAAAACCATTAAAAAAGCTCCCTATCTTGGGAGCTTTTTTAATATCAGATAAGCTAAAAGTGCAAATACGCCTGCAAAAAAGAAAGGAAGTTTGCTCCCTAAGCTAAAGATGAATCCAGATCCTAGAGAACCAATGACCATACCAAGTGCTTTGGCTGAACCTTGCACGCCCATCACTTCTCCATAGTTTTCTTTTGCTATTTTAGAAACAATACTTTGCTGAATAGGTACAACAAGTGCACTTGAAGCAATAAATCCTATAATAAAAACAAGACTTAGTACTGGTGAAGAAACCACACTTGCTAAAACAAGTAAAATCCCTGCTATAAAGGTAGTCGCCTTGATACTTTTATACTCATCACATTTTTTACCTAAGTATGGACCAACTCCTACATTCATAATGAGTGCAATCATACCACCCATAGCTATAACTAAACCATTTACTGTACTTGGCATATTTAAAACAGATTCTACGTAGTAGTTAATGGTTGAATTGTAAGCTGTTGTTGTAATGGTGATAAAGGTCATTACTAAAATCATAATGCCTATACTTGATTTCAAGTCAAACATAGTTTTTTTAGGCTTAAGGTGATCTAAATAAATAGTAAGTTTATCTCCTTTATGCATAACAAGTTGCATCTCTTTCAAGCATATAGCAAAAATACCTAATAGTACAAAACAGAATAATCCTTGTAAAATAAAAGTATATTCATAATGAGTTTCACCAAGATACCCACCTAAAAGTCCACCTATAGAAGTTCCTAAAGAAAGGGTGGCTGTATAATAAGATAAGTACTTCATACGATCCTTTGGCTCTGTTAAATCAGTTAAATAGGCAAGGGCACTTGTAATATAACAAATAGAGAAAGTACCTCCTAATAATCTAAAGATTAAAATAGGCAAAATAGTTGTACTTAGACCAAATCCTACTTGACTTAAACCATATCCAATTACCCCTATCATTAAAAAGCGTTTTCTACCCTTTTGATCTGATAGAGACCCCCATATAGGAGACATGACATAATTAGCAACTGCCATTAATGCAAAGAACACACCAAACATATAGCTTGGAAACTGTAACTCATTAATGAGCTTAGGCGTTACAGGATGTGCCATATTAAAAGTTGTCATTGTTAATAAGTTAATGACTAATAATTTATTAAGTTGTTTCTTATTCATTTTTTATCTCTTTCCTTTAAAATTTCTCAGCCTCCTCTATTGTAACAATTATTTTTATTTATTCAATATAAACTTTAGTATATTCTGGGATATTTGTATAAAGCCATTTGCTATCTTCTTCTGATAGACGTATACAACCATGAGAAACACGAGCTCCTAGCTGATATTGACCAGTTCTTACGTATTTCCCTGTTATATCAAAGAGAATAGAGTGGTACATATAATCCCTAAAAACCACCAAGGCATTTTTACATCTATAACCTTTATCCATTCCGAAATAAGGTACTTTATATTCTATTTTAAACTCTCCTGTAGGTGTAAGACTTTTATTCTTACCTGTAGAACATTTCATAGTCTTAACTAAATCCCAGTTATTTTTCTCTCCTTTAAAAACATAAGTGAGTTGCCTGTAAATATCTGTCCATATTAAATACTCAGTATCACTTTCATAATCTTTAAGGTTCACATAGTCTTCAATTTCCATTGTAGTCGCAGGCTGCCAGCCTTTTCCCATATCGCTCACAATATTGATACTATCTAAAGGTACAACTATTTTCTTTCCATCTGCTCTTTTAAGAACATGATACTGCCCTTTTTCGCTACGCCATAGTTCTACCTCTTCGCCTTCTTGAAGGCCTGCCGCAGGATATTTTAACTTAGCTGTTACCTTATACTTCGGAAAAACTTTATCTAATGCTCTTAGCCGTTTAGCTTTTGTATAAGCCTCATAGATTACAGTAGGCTTCTGTCCATAATCTTCTTCTGCATCAGGTAATGGAAGTCCACATATTTCTTGAATAAATGTAGTGAGATAAATCATATGCTCTTCCTGTGCTACTGCTAAAGTATCTATCTGTATACTTTCATGAGGGCCTATCATTTGTTCCTTATAGCTTTTTTCAATATAAGAATCTTCTTTCCAGTATATCTGGGTATAACTTACCGTTAATGTAAAGTCAGATATATTCGTTAAACCACTTTCATCTATTGCAATATACTGCTCATACTCATAAGTTCTAGGGCGAATAGTATAATAACCCTCATCTTCTTCAATATGCCATAGAGCTTTAAGTGCTCTAAAAGGAATAAACCATCCCTTGGGTGTTTGAATACTATAAGATCTTACATTTCCTATATAAAGTTTTTTTTCACTTAAATAAGCCATAGTCTCTTCAAAATCTTCATCCTGGAGTTTATAGTCAGACACCTCACCTTGTGCCCTTCTAATAAAATACCCTCCTGTATCATTTTGCTCAAGTACAGCACCTATATTTTTAAGGTCGTCAAATGACATAAAGGGCTCTCCATATAACTTATAAATAGGATAAGCCTGCGTTCCAAACCATACTGTATCAGCACTTTTAATCAATCGCCCTACAGATAAGGTTTCATCAAAACCTACTGGTAATGTAGTCGCCGCTATAAGATTTAAAAACATATTTAAGCTTAGTACAAAAATCATTATTATAGAAACCCTTTTTTTCATCTTCTTCCCTCATTTTGTAAAATAACTAAATAAAAAAGACATCCTATATTAGGATGTCCATAAACCTATTTTTTATTTATTAATTGCTAGACATAGGAATAAAAGGTGCAATACGACCTGCAAAATTCTGCATAGTAATAGTTTGAAGCCATACTGTTCCTGGTCCTACAAGTCTTGTAAGGAATAGTCCTTCTCCGCCAAATAAAATATTTTTGAAGCCTTTTACCATCTCAACCTCATAGCGAACGCCTCTTTCAAAAGCCACTACATTACCTGTATCTACCTTAATCGCTTCACCAGGCATGAGTTCTCGTCTTACAACACTACCTGCTACTTCCAAAAAGACAATACCTTGCCCACTTATACGTTGCAAGATAAAACCTTCTCCGCCAAAAGCACCTGCTGAAAATCGCTTTGTAAACTCAACGCCAAGCGATACGCCTTGTGTGCCGCATAAAAAAGCGCTTTTTTGGCAGATATACTCTTTGCGTGCATCGACTTCAAGATCTAAAATCTTACCTGGGAAGGTAGACGCAAATACAATTTCTGCATTAGGTTTAGAAGAAGTATAAGTAGCCATAAAAAGTGACTCACCAGAAAACATACGTCCAATGCCTTTCATTAGGCCACCTTTCATATTGGTACTCATCTGAATGCCTTCATCCATCCATGCCATTCCACCTGACTGGGTATAAAGGCTTTCACCTGAATTAAGCCTTACAGATACTGCCGGTAAGTCCTCACCAAAAATCTTATACTCCATATTCAATCTCCCCTTTACCTAAAAATATATATTCATTATAGCGTACTTCATTTACCTTGACTAGCGAAAACAAGCTCCTTAAACCTTTCTTGTATATCTGATAGTTCACCTTTTAGACTACCTTGGCAAATGTCCTTGCCGCCACCTCTTCCCTCAAAGGCTTCATTAAGCGCCTTGCATAAAGGTAATATAGTCTGATCTCGTTGCCCTAATGCATATTTAAACCCACCTTCTTCAGGTACTAAAATTAAACATGGCCATGATGTTTTTAAGAATAACTTGCTCATAAGACGGCGAAGTCCATCTGGTGTCAATTCTTCTTCTACTCTACAAATAGGTTCATGAGAAGATATAGTTTCTATCAGAGTAGTAAAATATTTTTCTTCTATGCTATAAAGTTTTTGTTTAAGAGACTGCTTCTCTTCCCATAAACCTATAACACCGCTTGTTACTTCTTCTACAGGTACAGATAAAAGCCTAGAAATCTCTCTATTTTGATTGAGCTTGTTCTCGTAATCCTCTAAAGCACGCAACCCACACTTAAGCATGAGCCTCATACCTCCTCTATGCTTTTGAGCACTTAAGATTTTAATAAGTCCTATCTGACCTGCCCTCTTAACATGCACACCGCAACAAGCACAACAATCACTTTCTCCAATAGATACAAGCCTTACATCATGTTCAAATACTTTTTTAGAACGAAAGACCTTCGTCTCTAACTGCTCCTTTGTATACACCTTGCAGACTACAGCTTGATTTTCTATAATCGCTTCATTAGCTAATTTTTCAATCTCTCGTATTTGGTTTTCTGTCAGTATACCATTAAAATCTGCTGTGACCGTTTCTTCACTTAAATGAAAACCTACATTAGAATAACCATATAATCTTTCTATAATACCTGAAAGAATATGTTCACCACTATGCTGTTGCATAAAATCTAAACGCCTACTAAAATCAATCCTTCCCTCTACTTTCTGTCCTACTTCAAAAGGATGCTCCATCATATGATACAGCGTTTCACCTTCTTCAATAAGCTTATATACTACTTGTCCATTAAGCGTACCATAATCTTCAGGTTGTCCACCACCACCTGGAAAAAAGGCACTTTGATCCAATTTTATAGCATACAAGTTTTGAGCTCTTTGGCACTCTAGAACAGTAGCTGTAAAATGCTTTTTAAAACTATCTTCATAATATAATCTTTTAGTCACTTTCTTCTCCTCCTCATTATGAGTCTTATTTTAAACGAAAGCCTTAAATACGTTTACGTATAAAAATGCACCCCTTAGTTAATACTAATGGCAAC
>JAHLFD010000057.1:0-4916 GCA_018883975.1 Candidatus Niameybacter stercoravium | reverse complement strand
ATTCAAGGTGTATGGAATACACGTATTACAGAAAAGTCCGGATTATGGTTTACAAATACTTTTGTTCATGGTATAGGCCTTATAACAAGTTTAATCATCTTATTTTTTGCAAAGGATTTTAATCCAGATGGGTTTAAGACAGTAAATAAGTTTTATTTATGTAGTGGAGCAGTAAGTATTGGCATTTTTTACTGCGTGATTTTAGCTATTTCTAAATTAGGACCTGCAGGAGCTACCATGCTTATTTTGATTGCTCAGATGTTAGGGGCGTATCTTATAGAATTATTTGGATTATTTGGTACGGAAAAAGTATCTTTTCAATGGATGAAATGCTTAGGTATTGGCATTATTATAGCAGGTATTGTGATTTATCAAAGTAAAAAATAGAGCATCAGTAAGATGCTCTATTTTTTATGAGAAGAAAAGTTCTTTTTCAATTTGGCCATTTATAAGTTTAAAAATACGTTGATTTGATGAACCTACGTATTTTTTTGTATCTGTTTTGAGAGTCTCTATAAAAGGACCATCTACAAGAACATCAGTGAGCTCAAGCATAGGCTTAAATTTAGGTTCTTGTAAAAGCTGCTCATAAGTATAACCTGTATAAGCCCATATAGAAAGGCCTAGTGCTTTAACCTTTTTTAGAAGAGGCATAAGAGAAGTAGCCTGTTCAAAGGGATCACCACCAGAGAGGGTAATACCATCTATAAGTGGTAGATTTTTTTTGATTTTAGTTAGAATTACGTTTACAGGCACATCATCACCATATTCGAAGGACTGCATCTCAGGATTGTGGCATCCTGGGCAGTGGTGAAGGCAACCGGATAAAAAGAGTACACTACGAAAGCCTTCACCATTTACAGTGGAGTGTTCCAGAAAGCCTGCAACTTTTAGGGTAGTCATAGAGTATAAGTATGCTTCTGGCTACCATCATGAGCGATGCGGTCGTCTCTTTCAGCACTTTTGCCAGAGCCGAAGCGTTCATCTAAACTTAGATAGCCTGTTACACGGCTAATGCCTTGTATATCCATGCTGCCACAAGATGGACAGGCTTTAACACCATCGTTAATCGTTTCACCACAGTTTTTACAGTAGCGGAGGTGGAAGTTGATACCCATATAGCTGATATTAGATTCGCTATAAGCATAACGTATGATACGTTCAATGGTTTCAGCAGAAGGGTAGCCATCTACTTCAATATAACTAATGTGACCAGCATTACACATTTTGTGGAAAGGTGCTTCAATCTGTATTTTATCAATAATAGATACAGGATAATTTACAGGCACATGGAAGCTATTTGTATAGTATTCTTTATCTGTTACACCTGGAATAATGCCAAAGCGTTGACGGTCTTGACCAATAAATTTGCCACTTAGTCCTTCAGCAGGTGTAGCATAGCAACTCCAGTTAAGGCCTGTATCTTTAGTTGTTTTATCTGTAAAGTCACGCATGCGTTGAATAATACCATAGCCTAATTCACGCGCTTCATCACTTTCACCATGGTGTTTACCTGTAAGGGCAATAAGTGTTTCGGCAAGGCCAATGAAGCCTATAGACCAGGTGCCGTTCTTTAAGATTGGGTCAATATAGTCTTCAGAAGAAAGACCTTCTGATCCTAACATAAGTCCCTGCCCAGCAACAAAAGGTAAATCTTTTACTTTAAGGTGTTTAAGGACTTCATAACGATGCATTAAAGAGTCTTTAGCTTGATGAAGTCTTTCATCAAGTAATTGCCAGAAACGTTCTAAATCACCTTGTGCTAAAATACCAATACGAGGCAGGTTAATAGTAGTAGGGGCATTGTTACCACGTCTGTTAGGACCCTCAGGGCCATTAATGTTAGAGCACACATAAGTTCTGCAGCCCATAGTTGCAGGAAGAATACCTTTATTGTAGTAATAGGCATTAAAGTCAGCATCAATATTCATAAAGGTTGGATTCATACGAGAAGCAGCAACGCGTGTAGCTAGTTTAAATAAATAATAGTAAGGATCATTTGGCTCACGATTGACACCTTTTTTGACACGGAAAATAATATTAGGGAAAATAGGTTGTTCCTTTTTGCCAAGGCCTTTCTCATATTCAAGGAGGAAAGCTTCGCAGACAAGGGCAGCATCTTCACTCATAGGAAGCCCGATATTTAAGCTACTGAAAGGTACTTGTGAGCCCGCACGTGAATGCATGGTATTAAGGTTATACACGATGCCTTGCATAGCTTGATGAATACGTGTAGAAAGCTTCTCTTGTACAAAAGTGTTAAAATGAGTATCTCCCATAACTTCTTTAAGAGGAGCATATTCTTCTTCAATTTCTTCGCGGGTATAACCTACATAAGGAGCCATATCGTTATCGTTTACATGAGATTGACCACCAAACATATCATTTTGAGATGATTGAAGTAAAATACAGCTTAATTCTGCAGCTGTTTCAATACGTTTTGGTTTTTTAATGGTGCCATAACCTGTGTTAAAGCCTTTTTCAAATATAGCACCTGTATCAATATGTAAACAATTAGTAGTCAGGTTGTAACTATCTAAATCATGATAATAAAGGTCGCCTAATTCATGTAATTTAGCTAGGTGCTTAGGCATAGTAGAAAGGTTGTGCCATTTATTTGTTTCACTTGCAATACGTAAGAGTTTAGAAGAGAAGTTATTGCCTACATTAGCATTGTCTCTATCTGTTTCAATACCAATAGCATGGACTGTATCCATAAGCTCTGATTTTAAGTCACGAATACGTGTACGTTCTTTGCGATAATTAGCATAGGTGTTTTTAATAGAAGTTAATTCAAAATCATCTAGAGTTTGCTCAATTAAATCTTGAATTTGCTCTACATTAATTTCATAACAACTACAGTCCTGTATACGTCTTTCAACTTCTTCTGTAATTTCATCTACATTCACAAGAAGATGAAGGTCACTTGCTGAACGTTTAATAGCATTTTTTATTTTGTAAGATTCGTAAGCTACCTTTCTACCATCTCTTTTAATCACGTAATACTCCATGATAATCCCCCTTAAAAAGTTCAATTGAGGTCTTCTTCTATACTATATATATGACCTCTGTGTTCTTTATATACTATATATTGCATAGTGATTTTTTACAAGCCAGTCCAAAAAAACATTTTTGTCAATCGTTTTAAGCATAAAAAAACAAAAAAATTGGTAGAAATTAAGGAATAAATTTTGGTAGTAAATGACGATGACATCATGTAAAATAAGTACTAGAGAATGGACGTAAGGAGAACAACATGGAAAAATACATTGTTTTAGATATAGAGACAACGGGTACAAAACCTCTTGAAAGTGATATTATTGAAATTGGTGCAGTTTATATAGAAAATAATCAGGTTAAGGATCAATTTAATGAACTTGTAAAACCTAATGAAATCATCTCTGAATACATTACAGGTATAACAGGCATTACTAATGAAATGGTTAAAGATGCAGAACCTATAGAAGTTGTTTTACCTAGATTTATAGATTTTTGCAGAGGTCTTCCGCTTATTGGACATAATATAGAAGTATTTGATTATCGTATGCTTCGTGTTAAAGCAACACGCCTTGGACTTAAGTTAGAAAATGATACATTAGATACACTGATTATTGCGCGTAAGATGTTATGGAATTTGCCAAGCCGAAAGCTTGGAGATTTATGTAACCATTATAGCATCGATTTATTAAATGCACATCGTGCTTATGATGATGCTTATGCAACTTCTGAGCTTTTTAGATTTTTAAGAGATGAATTTGAAACTAAAGACCCAGAACTTTTTAAGCCACACCCTTTAGCGTGGCAAATGCCTAAGCAATCACCTATTACAGCAAAACAAAAAAAATATTTATTAAATTTATGTAATGCACATAAAATAACATTAGAAAAAGAAATTGAAAGTTTATCTAAGTCAGAAGCAAGTAAAGCAATTGATACCATTTTAAGAGAATATGGTAGATAGAAGGTGAAAATATGAACCTAATGGAGCAGTATTTTTATGGGAAAGATGGTGTAAAACTTTTTTGCCGCAAAGATATTCCTTCAAAATGTAAATGTATCGTAGTCATTGCGCATGGTTTTATGGAACATTCAGGGCGCTATATTGATTTTGCTAAAATACTTGTAGCACAAAATATAGGGGTATGCATCATTGACCATAGGGGTAATGGCTTTTCAGAAGGACCTAAGGGGGATATTGAAGACTTTTTTGATTTTGTAGAAGATTTACATTATCTCATTCAGGATTTAAAGAGTAGATACAAGAAGCCTATTGTGACTTATGGTCACTCCATGGGGGGACTGATTACTTTTATATACGGACTTAAGTATAAAGAAGACTTAATGGGACAAATTTTAGCATCACCAGCACTTGGGGTACCTATAGGTATGAAAAATCTCCCACCTGCCTTTTATGAAAGTTTAGGTTTTATGGCAGGTGATTTGAAAATACACCGAGTGGGTGAAGGCCTTGCTACGCGTAATGAAGTCTATATTGAAGCTTTTAAAGAAGATAAAGTAGGCAATACTTTTGCTACTATGCGCTTTATGGATCAGTTTTTAAGAATAGGTGTAGAGTATGCTATAGAACATGCTAAGGAATATGCAGTGCCTTCTCTTTTCCTGCTAGGAACAAAAGATTTAGTGATTCCTATTAGCCGTAATAGAAGTCTTGTAAGCAAAATTCCATTTGAAGATAAACAAATTATAGAATATGAATCTTGTATGCATGATCTTTTACATGATTTGGATACGGAAATTCAGAAAGTACAGGAAGATGTGCTAAGTTGGATTGAAAAGTTAATCAAAAAACATACTAAAACGAACTAATCACGGCTAATAGGAATCACTAAATCTTTTGTTCCTAGCAGGAAAAGAGAAGGCACTGCATATTCCTTAGCATGTTCTATAGCATACTC
>JAHLFD010000056.1:0-2888 GCA_018883975.1 Candidatus Niameybacter stercoravium | reverse complement strand
TAATAACTCCTCTAAATAAATTTTAATTAATTGTTCAGCTCCAAATAAGGCTGTGTCTGAGCGTTCTACCTGTTCGATGGAAGGCACATTAAGAGGTGTTGAAAAGGCAGACTTAGCCTCTGAAATAATTTTAGAAATAAGTATTTTTTCTACTGTATTTAAAGAAAAAACTTTGTTATTAAAAGAGGACATCTGTGTTGATGGAGATTTAAAAGAAATAGCAATTAGATTAGGTGCGGCTTGACCTAAGGCCTTAATAGCGTGAAATTCCATAGGTTTATGAAAAATCATTTGACCTCGCTTCAGTGTATAAGTTTTATGGTCTGTTTGAACTTCTACTTCACCTTTATCGACACAAAGCATTTCCCAAAAATTATGAGACTCCCCAGGAAAATAGAAGTTTTTCATATATTCAAAGTAGTGAATAGTGATAATGTCAGTGATACGAATAGGTTGCCTAAGTTTGGTGCTAATATAAGTCATCAATAAGCCTCCTTAAAATAAAAATAAGACCATTGAGAAAAGTATAACATAAAATATCGGACGATTGTGTAAATATAATAGATTATAAAATATGTTTTGGTAAATTAAATTTAACTATAATACCTATATAAAAAGTAATTTCAAAATTGTTTTATAGAAGGAGAAAAGAGAGATGGGTAAAAAGTTAACGATAGCATTAGCTGGACTTGGGAATAGGGGGAAAGATGCCTACGCACCAGTAACAAAATTATTTCCTGAAGAAATGGAAGTTGTAGCAATAGCAGATATTGACCCTGCTAAAGTAGAGGAAGTTGCTAAAACCTATAACGTTGCACCTGAAAAATGTTTTAGCAGTGCAGAAGAGCTTATTGCACAAGACAAATTAGCCGATGTAATGTTTATTACCACACAAGATAGACAACATGTGGCTCAGGCTATTCCGGCTTTAAGAAAAGGCTATGACCTTTTGCTTGAAAAACCTATTTCACCGGATTTAGATGAATGCCGTGAAATTGTAAAGGTAGCCAAAGAATGTGACCGCAAAGTGGTTGTATGCCATGTTTTAAGATATACACCTTTCTATACGAAGTTAAAAGAAATTCTTGATGAAGGAACTATTGGTGATATTGTATCTGTTATGGCTATTGAAAATGTAGGTTACTGGCATCAAGCACACAGCTTTGTAAGAGGTAATTGGAGTAATTCTAATGAAACAAGTCCAATGATTCTTCAAAAATGCTGTCATGATATGGATTTATACTTATGGCTTACAGGTAAGACTTGCAAGAGCGTATCTTCTTTTGGTAGCACTTATCTTTTCAAAGAAGAAAATGCACCAGAAGGGGCTGCAAAACGCTGCTTAGATGGCTGTAAGGCAAAAGATAACTGTCCATTTGATGCAGAAAAAATTTATATTGAACATGAAAGAATGGGGGTAAAGACTGGCTATACAGGCTGGCCACTAGAAGTATTAGCGCTTCATCCTACACTTGAAACCATTACAGAAGCTATTCAAAATGGGCCTTATGGAAAATGTGTATATCATTGTAATAATAACGTAGTGGATCATCAAGTTGTAAATTTAGAAATGACAGATGGCACAACTATGAGTTTTACAATGTGCGGCCTTACATATGATAATTCACGCTATGCTAAACTTATGGGAACTAAAGGTGAGATTGTAGCAGATATGTTAAAAAATACACTTGAAATCAAAGTGTTTGGCAAGAAACCAGAAGTGATTGATATCGCTAAACTTGCTAAAAACCTTTCAGGCCACGGTGGTGGTGACTTAAGAATTGTTAAAGAGTTTATAGAAATGATTAGTGAAGGCAAACAACCTACAAGTGCCATTACTTCTGTAGAAAACTCTGTAGAAAGTCATTACATTGCATTAGCTGCAGAGCAGTCTAGATTAGCAGGCGGTGAATGTATTCATTTAGATACTTTAAGAAATGCTTAACATATAAAATGAGGTCCTATAATAGTATTCAGTCTATTATAGGGCCCTATTTTTGTTTTGATTATTATATTAAATAAAATAAGTTAGAGAGGAATTAAAACAATGCCATCCACTTTAAACCGTATAAAGTAGAAGGCACAGAAGCCGTTCAGTTAGGTGATTATACAGGAGGTGGCAAAGTGGATGAAAATGATTTAACCTTTGAAACTGTGCTTACACTAGATACCAATCGATATGACCATAGAAACTGCTTAGGTAGAAGATGTAAGAAAGAAGTGATTGCAAGTTCATCTGCCTTAACAGAACATATGATTAATGCATCAGCTCTAAAAGAAGATGAAAAAACAAGAGTGGTTGTGGCTTTTAGTAATAGAGGAAATGGCGCATTACTTCAAGAAGAGGGTGTTCTTGCAACTTTCAGCTTAGTAGCAAAGGTAGATGGAGCAGTAGATTTAAGTGAAGTGACAACACTTTTAGTAGGACCAAACTTTAAGTATTAAGGATAGCCTAAACTCAAAAAATATAAGCTAAGGATTTAAAAGGTAGTAGTAGAAAAAGTACCTATGACGTATTATAATAGCGTTAGCTATCTATACTATAAACGAGGTGACAAAATGAAAGAAGGTATGCTTTTTAGAAATGAGCAAGGATACTTCGCACTAGATGACCAAACATATTGGGCTGGTGGGGAAGATATTACGATCTTTGAAGAAGATGAACAAGAATGGTTAGAAGGAAAAGTAGAGGAAGACGAATTCGGAGAATACTATTTTACAGATGGTTTCTTAGTTGTTTACCTCTATGAAGGCTTACCAGCTAGAGCCTAATAGATATTTGAGATATAGGATGTAAAAAGAGCACCTCCAGTTGGAGGTGCTCTTTTAAAGTTATCTCTTGTAATCAAAAAATTGTAACGGTAGAAGATAGCAAGTATGCTGAGGTT
>JAHLFD010000055.1:0-12027 GCA_018883975.1 Candidatus Niameybacter stercoravium | reverse complement strand
CAGGTGATTATATGTATCAGTCTGGTAATATCATATGGGATTTAGAACAAGGCATGTGGGGGATTATGAGAGTACTTGATGAAGATGATGAGGAGATTAAACCATTAGAACATTAATCAAAGTTAAATGCTAGCCTAGAAACATATAGGTTGGCATTTTCTTTTTATAACAGTAAGTTTATATTATGCATTAGATGAAACTGATAGAACTCACATAAACAACATATAATCGTTAAAAATATAGGGATTTTGACAACATGGCTGAGTGTGAGCACTGCTAAATCGGGGAAGCAAATTAATTCGTACCTGGTACCATTACGGTAAACCAGAAGGTTTACCGTTTGCTAGGGGTAAAATTAGCTATAATTGTTTGAGACATTATGTGAGTAGTGGATTATTTCAAGGCTTATCTTATTTTGAAAAGAAATTCATTATAAGGCAGTATGAAGGAAAGATGAGGAAAAAGGGATTAGGATGGACATTGAGGATGTAAGTGTAAATAGTGGGAAAAGGTATGGTGGAGATGTAAGAAAGGGCATGAGTGGCAAGCTATCATTGATAATAGGAGTAGACGTAATCAAAGCTGTTCTTATTGCACAGGAAAGTTTGTTGAAGTTGGGAAGAATGATTTAGCAACATTAAAACCAGAAGTGGTAAAAGAATGGCATTCTACTAAAAATGGAGAATTATCTCTGGACAATATAAAAATAAGTAGTAATAAAAGAATATGGTGGCGTTGTAAGATAGGGCATGAGTGGCAATTAAGTATTTACTCTATGACACATAGATAAAATAAAGATGCAATGTGCTTAGGGTGTAAAAAGAGTAGATAGAAATCTGTGAAGTGAGGGGCAGGTAGTTGAGATACCTGTCTTTTTATAGTTGAGATATATTTAAGTAAAAAATGGTGAGAATGTTTAGATGGGGGTATAACTGATATATTAGAAAATATACATGAAATATGTTAGAAAGAAAAGGAATTAATATATTTAAGTATTGTTGAAAAAGTCTAAATAATGTAAAATAAAGCGAAGGGGGGATAGGAAAATGAATGAAACCAAAATAAATCAAGAAATATTCAACGTAATTAAAAGTAACACAAAAGATAGCCAGCATGTAGGCATATTTATAGACTATGACAATACCTACTACTGTATGAAAACATATGCCATAGATATAACAGCAGAACAGTATGATATTTGTCAGTTCTTAAATGAGGTTTATGGAATGAAAAAAATTAGAACATTTCGCGCATATGCTGATTTTGATCAAGTGGGGGTAAAACTAAAATCACTTCAAGAACAGCGAGTACAGATTAGAAATGTATATGGAAATGGAAAAGATGAGAGATTTCGAAAGAATGCATCAGATATAGAGCTATCATTAGATGCACTTGAGATGTATTATAGAAATGAGAACCTTGATACATATGTATTTGTTACAGCAGACAGTGACATGATACCAATAATGAGTAGGTTAATGTATAAGGGAAAAAATATTCATCTTTATTATACAGGAGAAAATGCCTCTCAAACGCAACATATTGAAGCATTTTGTGACTTTTCATGTGATCTATTAAAATTATTTAATGTGGATATAGAAAAAGGAAAACCAGAGTATTGGTATAATGATATAATAGCTATTATAACTACATGGTATAATAATCCTAAAAATAGTGGAAAATCTTATGGATATTCTTGGTTAAGTGCTGATATAAGCAAACAATGTGGCATTTCTAAAAGTTTAATTGGGATTACTCTCAATAAAATGGTTGAGGATAGTAAATTAAAGATAGTAACCAAAGGTGATGTAAAGGCATATTATGTAGTAGAAGAGAATAAAATAGATATAGAAACACCAGAGGAAATAAAAGAAGAAGTAGCAGTAGCTTCAGAAGAATGCTGAATTATTCAGAAAAATACTTGATTTTTAAATTTAAAAGTGCTAATATATAAAACATCTTATATGATTACGTTATATATGTTTATGGTTTATATGATTATTTTTAATATGTTTACCCAATAATAGGATGAAAAAGAACTTGTATACTTGCAAGTTCTTTTTTCATGTAAAGCCGTATGACATAATATAAATACTTAATAATATTTAGCTTTAATTAAACAATAGAGATAAAAAGTAAAATATTAATTTATTAAAACTAATATAGGTATAGGCTATAATGGAATAAAAGGCTATCTCATAGCCACTTAGTAAAAAACTTAAAGCCACCAGTCGTTATAAAGTCATGAAAAACTTAGTAGATGTAATGCGCGACCAAAGAACATATGATTACGCAATCGTTCTAAGAGCCCGTAGCAATAAGTGACTTCATGATAGCAGAATCAGCTGACCTTTCATGGGAAGTCCTTGGAAAAGTAACAACAAGAATCATAAACCAAGTTAAAGGGGTCAATAGAGAAAGGGTTAATGGATTTTTCAAATTATTTAATAGATGATATAATAGACATAAAGTAGGGAGGTAGAAAATGGAAGTAAGTGCAAATCGCTTTAGCTTATGGAAAGAGAGAATTATAAAATTCTTAGCAGTATATTATGGTATATTAGTAGCAGTTGGAAAGATTACATTAGGAGATATGATGTTCAACTTAATACTATCAAGTTTGTGCGTAGCAGCTACTACAATCTATGCAAAAGAAAATACGAGTACACTCAATAAGGCTGTGGCAGCTTTTTCATGGGTGGCAACATCTATAGGATGGATTAGATTAATAATAGCGTTAACTACAAGATAATCGGCTCATTGATTGAGGCGATTTTTTTATTAGTTTTACAAGAGTCCCTATAACTACTTTCATAAGAATTAAATCAATATAAGAGAATAAGATTAACTGTAAGGCTTTTATACAGATATTAAAAAGTTATAGTTGCCGCAAAGTAACTATAATAGAAAAATTTTATGGGGGCGATGCAGTGAAAAGATTTAAGGGGATTTTAGGTTTAGCATTAACGACTAGCTTATTATTGACAGCGTGTAGTGGGGGAGGCAACGAGCAAGCAGCACCAAGTACTTCTGAGGCTCTAACTGGAAAAGAAGAAGTAAAAGTAGAAGAAGTGAAGGAAAATAAAGAACCTATTGTAATTCGTTATGGTTCACATTGTGCATATGAAGAAGATCCTTATTACAAAGATCCTACTACAGGAAACTATCAAATGGCTGAAGAGGAAAGAGAGGTTAGAATTCAGGCATTGGAGAAGGTAAAAGAAGAACTGAATGTTGAATTAGAATTTGTACAATACCCAGGTGATGTAACAGAAGTTCTATTACAAAGTGTTATTGCAGGAGATCCAATATGTGATGTTGCTAGAATTTATGCCAATGGACAAGGGGCACTCCTTGCACAAAATGTTTTGCAACCTGTAGATAATTACATAGATTTATTAGGGGAAAATCCACCACCTAAAATTTACGGTAAACAGTACTTTGTAGAAATAGAAGGGGATAATCTTCACCCTCTTTCACCACTTATGTACAATATCAATTATATTGAACAAGTGGATGCGCTAAAAGAGAATGGTAAAACTGTCTATCCAACAGACCTTTATAAGGAGGGAAAATGGACTTGGAGCACCTTTGAAGAGTACCTTGAAAAGATAGATAAGCATTTTGTTCATATTCCTTCATCACAACGTAAAGAGCAGAGGATAGAAGCTTACTGGACAGACTATAGGGATGTAGCGTTGCAAGCAATGCATTCAGCAGGAACAAGTATCTATGGCCCTAATGGCCTTGAAATTTCAACAGACAGAACTAAACAGGCGATAGATTTTATGACTAACCTCTATGATAGAGGACTTATGAAGAGTCCACCAAGAGAAGGTTCTAGTAAGCCAGATAGTTCTAAGGCAAAAGATGGATTTATTAAGGGGGAAGCAGTATTTTGTAATCTAGAGGACTGGCGTAGTGGAGAAGCTACAACTGTATTTGCAGAGAGAGGAGAATCTGTAGGATTTATTCCATTCCCTAGACCAGATGATATGGCATTTGAAGATCCTAACTACCGTCAAGTACGTATCGGTGGTGAAAGTTATGCTATCGTACGTGGTGTACCAGAAGAGAAGGTACCACTAGCTATTAAGAGTTTTCAGCTTTACAATGACACAGTAGATGAGCTTAAGAAAGAGATAGGTTTAGAAATGCAATCTACAACACTGAACTTTGATAGTTTCCATCCTGAGATTGGTCAAGATATGCAAGAAATCTATAATGAAAGTATTTCTAAGACTTACGTAAATGAAATTTCTAATGTATTAGGTATCCACGTAGATTTTAATGATATTGTAGGGCGAGCACTCTATGGGCTTAATGGTACACCAAAATTTGATGTAGCTATAGAAGCTGAAAAAGCGATTATAGAAAATAAAGTTTCAGAAGTAGAAACTTTACTGAATTCAGGTATATTTGTAGATAATATTAATCCTAAAATAACACAAGTAACAGCTGAGAACTATGCATTCCCAGTGGGTACATCTCCTGAAAGTATTGTATGGAATGAAAAGTTTAGTGGAACAGATAATGTAGATGGTGACTTAGATATGAATCAAGCTATTATTGATGTATCTGGTTGTGACTTTTCTACAGTAGGTACTTATAATCCTGGTGTGAAAGTATCTATTAAAGATGCAGCAGGTAATGAAACTTCAGCTGAATACCCTATTGTCATTTACAACCCTGATAATACTACAGCTCCAACTCTTATACTTAAAGAAGAATATAGAAAGGTTGTTAAAGATGAAGATACAGCAGCTATTAACTGGACAAATGATTTTATAGAAAGTGCAGTAGATGCAGATGGCATCGATCTTAAACCTTTTATTGAAGTAGATCTTAGTCAGTTAGATACGACACAGGTAGGAACTTATACGGTTAAAGTAACTGTTAAGGATTACGTGGGCAATACATCCTCAATAGATATAAGCGTAGACGTAGAGTAAGAGGATAGCTTAGTGAATAAGAATAGTTGAATTGTTTACTTTTTCTAGAAATAAACTTCCTAAATGTGGAAGAGGCCCTTTTTAAAATACAATAGGCTTTTTTCACTTGATTTAAGGGCGGATTTTAGGGAGTATGCCGAAAGTGTATTTTTCTGAATATTTTACTGGATTTAGCTCTAAAATAGGTGTATAAATAGAGTATAAGTTTCAAGTGCAAAGGCTTCTCACATTCTAGATAATGAGAAAGACTTGCATAGCTAAGAGGAAGGTTGAATCGTTTAGTTCCCCCTTCTAAGAGAGACAACTTCTTCTTAGGAACCAAGCTATTTGATGGTGGCAGTCGAGTAGTACTTGGGGTAATATCTGTTTCAGGACATCTTTTTTGTAAGCCACGTTCAATGGCATAGTCAAGTGAGCCTAATGGCAGGCTGAAGGTCATCCTAAGCTACGGTAAGCTGACACAGTAACTTGCAGTGATACATGCAGTGGCATCCCTTTCACCTATACGCACTGAAGATGCGCACCAAAGCCAAAGAAAGCCTAATGCCTCCCAGAAGTCAATCTAAACGTAGCCAATGAATAAATGCTTATGCCTAGATGTCAAGAAATGTGCCACAAAATAAAAACCAACCTAAGTCATGCCTATGTTTTTAAGGGGGAGGCATACTTGGGTTGGTTTTTATTGTTTTTAGGCAACTTGTAGTAGGATGGAAAGAGGCTAAGTCTTCTATAGAAATAGTATAATTAGAAAAAATACAGAAAATATAACTTAATATTATAGAATTTAATAAAAAATAAAATTATAATATGATGTATCAAATAACTAAGCCTGGATCCAAATAAAGGGGGATAAAATGAACTATATTCTATGGTATACAAAGCCTGCGCAATCTTGGTCAGAAGGTTTGCCTATCGGCAATGGACGTTTAGCTGCAATGGTACATGGAGGAGAGAGCTATGACCAATTAAGTCTTAATCATGAGTGGTTATGGAGAGGTGTGAATAAGGAAAGGGAAAATACACAAGTTGCTGAGCATTTGCATGAGATAAGAGCATTACTCCAACAAGACAAATTTTATGAGGGAACTAAACTTGCTAACCATTACTTAGGTGGAGCAGGTGGTGTAAGTGGAAAGAAAAATAGGGTAGATTCCTATCAACCTGCAGGGGACTTATATTTTGAGATTAAGCAATTTAAAAGTTATATTAAACGCCAGTTAGATATCAAAGGAGGAGTTGTTGGAGGGGAACGAGAATTAGAAACGGGAAAAGTAACGTCTGCATTTATAGCTGATCCACAATCAAGTTTGATTTTGGGAAGATGGTATGCAGTAGAGGGAACCTTTTCTGGTGTACTATCCTTTTCAAGAGTAGCAGATGAGAAAGCTATAACACAATGTGATGTAACAGAAAAAGGCATTACTTTTAAATGTAGCTTTAACTCAGGCATTGATTACCAAGTTGAAGTATCTATACAGACAGATGGAAAAGTAGAAGTTTTAAAGGGCTTGTCGATTATTGAGGCAACGGAACTAATTGTATCTGTAAATATAGCAACAAGTGTAAAAGGGATAGAAGAAGAGTTAAAGCAATATCCTAAACCTAATACATCATGGAATGAACTAGTCAATAGTACACGTCAATCATTTGAAAAGGTATTTAAGCAGTTGACATTAGAAGTTGAAACAGAAGCTATAAACTTACCAACTGATGAAAGAATTAGACGTGTTAAGGAGGGAGAGGAAGATCCAGACCTTATTGCACTATATTTTAATTATGGTAGGTATTTATTAATTGCTTCATCTATCGGAGGAGAATTACCTGCTAATTTGCAAGGTAAATGGAATGATCAGATTAATCCGCCTTGGGATAGTGATTATCATTTTGATATTAATCTCCAGATGAATTATTGGATGGTAGAAAAGGGAAATATGAGTGAGTGTGCAGAAGCACTTTTGAAGTATGTAGAAAGATTTATTCCTCATGCTAAAAAGGCAGCTAGGCAGCTCTATGGATGTAGAGGAATTTATCTACCTCTCCAAACAGATGCTTGGGGAAGGGCAACACCTGAAGCCTGTGGCTGGGCGGTATGGATTGGTGCAGCCCCTTGGATTGCCCAACATTTTTGGTGGCATTATCTTTACTCAGGTGACCAAACTTTTCTAAAGACAAGAGCTTATCCAATATTTAAGGAAATTGCATTTTTCTACGAAGATTATTTAGTAGAAGATGAAAAGGGCATCTATGAGATTATGCCTAGCCAGTCTCCGGAGAATAGATTTGAGGGAACTAAAGAATGGCCAGTTAGCATAGGTATTTCTTCCGCTATGGACGTTCAACTTGCATATGATGCCTTGAGGTATGCTATTGAAAGTGCCGAGATATTAGAAGTAGATGAAGTACTGGTGAAAAAATGGAAGTACATACAACAACACTTACCTCCTTTTGCCTTAGGAGAGGATGGACGTTTATTAGAATGGGAAAAAGAAAGAAGAGAAGTTGAACCAGGACATAGACATCTTTCTCATCTGTATGGCGTATTTCCATCGGATCTATTTAATCCAATTGAGCGTCCAATACAGTTTGAAGCAGCTAAGAAGTCTTTAGAGTATCGACTTGAACAAGGTGGAGGGCATACTGGATGGAGTCGTGCATGGGTAGCTTGTTTGGCTGCACGTATGGGAGAAGCAGATCAGCTATGGGAGCATATGAATGGACTCATTAGAGATTTTGCTACATCTACATTATTAGATTTACATCCTCCTAAGATTTTTCAAATTGATGGAAACCTAGGGGCAGTAGCTGCTATCTTAGAAGGAATAGTGCAAACATGGGGAGGTAAAACCCATCTTTTAAGAGCACTGCCTAAAGCGTGGTCAAAAGGCAAACTAGTAGGGGTAAAAGTGCCAGGTGGACATGTCTTAGATTTAGAATGGGATGGGGAGCAGTTAGTAAGCCTACAAGTAACCATAGGATATAGCGGAAAAATTATTCTAGCAGATATAGCAGAATTTTTCGAAGGGCAGGAAGGTGTTAAGGTGCAGGGAAAAGATATTGTATTAAAAGGAGAAAAAGGAACTACCTTAAAAATGATTAAGGCGCCATATTCTAGGAATTTAAATTAAATAGAGATAAAAAATGCATCTCATTTGGAAAAGGCCTATAAGTGTCTGATCCAATAGAGGTGCATTTTTATATGTATAGAAAGCAGTGTAAATAAATAGAAAAGTATAGAAGTTTCTGATATTATAAAATGTAGGTAAGCTGTTTTGTATGAGATAATGGGGGGAGAGATTTTATTGAAATACAAGAGAGGAATAGCAAGACCTTTAAAAACAGTGTATTACTCAGCATTTTTATTTTTTATTGTAGTTCCCATTTTAGTCGTGTTGATTATAGCATTAATGTACTTAAACTGGCAGTTCAAGGAGCAAGCTATTGAAAATATTAAACAAGCTCAAGAAACGATTATGACAGAATTAATGTCTGATATAAATACCATGTCTATGCGTTTGTCTCACATCGTCTATACAAATAATAATGAAATTCTGGATTATGCAGCAGGTACAGATACTTCAGATGCCAGTGAACGTTATGATTATGAACAGAAACTTTATAATGCAGGAAGTTTAGCCTTAGAACCTACTAAAAATATTATTTCAGTTGGCTTTTATATGAAAAATGGAAGAAAGATTCATATTAAGAATGAAATCAATAGAAGTATAACAGAAATTAAGGAAACAAAGTGGTATCAAAAAGCCTTAGAAAATCCTAATACGGTATGCATCGGAGCTTATGATACAGCCTATATGAATGACCTGTTTACTGGGGGGAGGAAGGACTTACTCACCTTGGTCTATGCCTTATCACCTGATATTACCACAGATCGGTCACAAAAAATTGAGATGGTTACAGTGTATCAGTCGGCTTTAGCCGGTGAGCGTATTAAACTCTATAACAATGGCTATATAGCAGGTGAGAATAAATTAGGGATTACCCACATTAGAGATAGTAGTGGGAATATCATTTTCTCAACAGTAGAAGAGGACCGATATGCTGATTATGAGCAGGATGCAGTCTGTGTATCTTCTTTAATGCAGTATCATGATACAACCTGGTATATAGAAAGTTATGTGAAATCCGAGCACTTAACAGGTGACTATTGGGATACAGCCTTTATTATCTTAGGTGCAGCTATTATCGTCTTAGCCTTAGCAGGTTATTACTCTACTTATTTTCTGCGTAGTATGGTAAAACCTATAGAGGAAATGAGTACAGCTTTAAGACAAGTGGAAGAAGGTAATCTCACGGTACATATATCACCAAGTGGACAAAGTGAACTGAGGACTATGATTCATTCCTTCAATGCCATGGTGCGTAGACTCAAAATCCTAATAGATGATTATGAGGAGAAAATTAAGTCAGCCGAAAAGACACCAGAAGATTATTTTGCAGCTATGATTAAGGGGGAGATTACATCAGAAGAGGTAAGTAAGCAATCTGAAGAATTTTTTAAAGAGCCTTTTGCCCTATTAGGATTCTGGGTAGAAAATGCAAATTATAAGGAAAACGATACAGAGTACCTTAATAAATTATTATGTAACTTCCAGAGAAATTCTAGATTCTCCTCAAGATGCCTCATTTACACAGAGACACCCCATTTCTTTATAGTCTTTTATCGTATCTTAGAAAAGGACTATAAGGAGAAAGTTATTAAAATGGTTGAGGATTTACAGAAGTCTTCAAGTCAACAGCTTAATGTACAAATCACAGCCTGTATAGGTCAGGAAAAGTATGGCTTTATAGAATTGAATCATCAAGTAGAGGAGATCAGGCAGAAAATGTGCCTAAGACATTTAAAAGGTCCTAATGGCATGATTGACCTTAATGATCATGAAGAGGTAGCAAATCAGTTACTACAATTATCCCATGGATACGAGCGCTTAGCATCGGCCTTATACATAGCAGATGAAAAAAATATGGTACAGGAAAAAGAAAAACTCCTTGAGCAATTTGGAAAAGACCATCTAGAAGAAGCCAGGATCTATGTACTCGCCGCTATCCTAGCTATTGCCACCAGATTTAGTGCAGATAACGCCAATTTCTCAGATCTATTTGGTCAGAAATACGATTACATAGAAAAACTAAAAAGGCTTGAAGATATAAGAAGTTTAAAACTATGGGTAACCAATTATTTTGCATGGATTATGGATTACTCTGCCTCAAAGCTTAATGTGTCTGAAACAGATGTCATCATTAAAGCTAAGCATTATATGGCAGACCATTTCGATGATGCAGAATTATCCTTAGCTAAAGTGGCTGAATACGTAGGCCTCAATGAAAAATATTTTGCTAATCGCTTTTCTAAAGAAGCAGGGGAAACTTTCTTAACTTACTTAACAGGTCTGAGAATGCAAAAAGCAAAAGAGCTTCTTAAGACAACTACATTTAAGGTCTATGAAATTGCCGAGCTAGTAGGTTACCATAACGTAGAACATTTTAATAGAGTATTTAAAAAGTTAAATGACATTACACCAGCTCAATATAGAAGGACCATGTAAAAACATGGTCTTTCTTACTTTATGCTAAGTTTTCTTACGATATATCAAGTTTTGAGAGACAAGTAAAGTAGAAAAACATCAAGAAAAATGAAGATAGAATATAGTGCTAATTTTCTGGAAATGATATGGTAAAGGTACAAAAATGATAACAGGGGGAAAGTTATATGAAAAGAAAACTATTTACGGCAGCATTAAGTTGTATGATGGTAGCGTCATCATTAGTAGGATGTGGCGTAGCAACAGAGCCGGCAGCTGATCCTACATCAACTGCAACACCAGAGGCTAATGCAAGTAAACAAGAAGATAAGGAAATTGCAGATTCTAAAGAAGACTTAAGTGGTACCCTTACTTTTGCAATCTGGGATAATAACTTAAATGACTTCATTGAACAAAATGACATGCTTGGAAAGTTCCAAGAGCAGTACCCTAATATTGATATAGAAGTAGAAAAGATTAAAGATGATACAGAATACTGGAATGCTATGAAGATGAGATCATCAGCTAACCAGTTACCAGATATTATGTTTAATAAAACTTTTACCTTATCAAGATTTAAAGATTACCTTATAGACTTATCTGATACACAAGCATGTGCCAATAATGAATTAGCTAAAGGCTACGCACTAGATGGAAAAGTACTTGGTATTCCTATGACATCAGGGTATGAATATGTATACTACTGGAAAGACATGTTTGAAGAAGCAGGTGTAGAAGTACCTACAACATGGGGAGAATTTGAAGAGGTTGCTAAGAAATTACAAGACTACTATGGTGAAAGCAATCCAGACTTTATGGCGATTGCCTGTGGGCTAAAGGATGAATGGCCAGACTATCCTTATATGGAATTTATGCCAGCTTTAGAATCAGGAAATGGTCAAAATTGGAATACTATGGCAACCCAAGATGCACCATTCGCAGAAGGTACAGATGTTTATAAAGCTTATGAAAAAGTTTATAACTTATTTACATCAGGTGTATTAGGTAAAGACCCATTAGGCCTTGGTAATGACCAAGTTACCTCTCTCTTTGCAACAAAGAATGCTGCAATCATTGCATTAGGTGACTGGGGCTTACAAAATATCCAAAATGGTGCAGATGATACTTCAGAGCTTGGAACATTCTATTTACCAACAAGAAACACAGAAAGTGATCCATACAATGTTATCGTACAAGGAGACTCTTTCATGGGTGTTACAACACATTCTAAAAATCCAGAAGCAGCTGTTGCCTTTGTAGAATGGTTCTATTCAGATGCTTGGTATCCAGATTACATTAATTATGTATCTTCAGCATCTTCTATGACCAACTTCCCAAAAGACAAAGATCCTATTTTAGCACAGGCAGACGCACTTGTTCCAGATAAAGTATTAGTTATGTATGATGGTGGCGGAGATGATTTTACAGCTATTCAAAACGAAACAACCTTTGACTATAAGAAATTAGGGGCTCAGATGTTAACAGGTGGTTTTGATTTACAAGCTGTATTTGAAGAGTTAAATAATAAATGGGCACAG
>JAHLFD010000054.1:0-4236 GCA_018883975.1 Candidatus Niameybacter stercoravium | reverse complement strand
TATTAGGACCTATTTCTATTTTACTGGGTACTTTCCTTGGGATTGTACTGGGAGGCATTTACGGTGTTTTTCTTCTTATTTTCCGCAAAAAGGGTAAACAAGATGCTTTGCCTTTTGTGCCTTTTCTAGCATTAGGTCTTGGGATTGCTTATTTATGGGGAGAACCTCTTATCAGTTGGTATCTTAGCCTTTTTTAAAGGCTATTTTTTTATGTCTTAAGACTGGTTCTTATCACTTTCTATATATTCTTCAAAATGATAGGTATAAGTAGTACTGCTAGATGAACCCGTACTCTCAGCCTCTCCAGGCATACCAATTCCTTCTATCTTTTCAGGTTCTCTAAAAATAAGTTTTCCTTGTACGTTATTAATATAGATATTTTTAGCGATAATACTCCCTTTTAAATATTCAAAATCATTATGAAATTGACAAGTAGCATTAGGTGCATATACATATAGTGCTTCAAACTTATCTTTCGAAGATGTATAAAAATCTACACCTAGTGCATTTTGTACTATAAAAAATATTTGGTCATCAGCATATTCATCAGAGATAATATAAGTATCACTTGCCTTGTTACCAACAGCTTCTTTCCTAATTTTAAAGTAATAATAATTATCCGAAAAAACAAGCCGAATCTTTCTATATGGATCATAGTATTCTTCAAAATAACTATTTACTGGATCCTGAGGATAATTTCCAACTCCTTCTTGTATTTTAATGAATCCACTAGATTCATCTGGTCTAGTCCATTCAGGTTTGTTTTTAAGAACTTCGCTTAGTTGATCTAGATCCTTCATCACATCCATTATGTGTTGTTCACACTTTGATATATACGATGATAAATCTTCTTGTATAATCTGAGCGACATAAGACTGCTCGCCATAATCTATAGCATCTGTGTGAAGCTCTTTAATAATGTAGTCGCTTTCACTACCTTCTATTTTAGGTATCTTCTTTGCACCATGAATATATATATAATCCACTTTATTGTTGTGTAGTGCAAACTCACTTCCTGGTGGTACACTCAGTGTATATCTTATTCCTATTTTATTCTCATATTCTATTTCTATTTTATTATTATATAGATATATCTTAGGATATTTATTATTCATTAAAAATTGTACCTGTCCTCTAACTGTATTCCTATGAAAATTAATATTTCCAGCACTCCCAGGTAATTCTTGAAAATATATATTTTCTATTTGTTCATTATCGTTAATATTTATCCACTGATTTGATTTGGACTGCCAAAAGACATCTCTTAACTTATTATGTTGTAAGTTGGGACCTGATCCCTCACTTCGAATAAATAAGCTTCCTCCTTGCTCCTCTGTTAAATCAACACTTTCTATAGTACTGCTTGTCTGCATACCTGCATCATCTACAAAAATATTCCCCCTTATATTCAAGTAACCTCTATCTGTACGATTACGCGTAAATCTATTGCACGCAAGTACCGTATGACTACTATACAATCCTCCTGAACTACCTTTTTGTTCTTCTTCACGCATTTTAGCTGTAACTACACTTTTTTCTCCGTTACAAATACCCGTTGCTTTTATTAAAATATATTGTGCATCTTCTTCACACCGCTCAATACTTAAATTAACAGTAGTATCTTCATCTATTCCTTGCTCCCTGAGATTATAGGTATATTTTCCTCCAACTAGCTCGTGTGGTGATGTAATAGATTGATTCACGGATGAATCTAACTTAGGATTTAAAAAATAGGCTTTTACAGCCTCTACAGCAGAAAATGCTGCATAATAAGCTTTTTGCTCATTAATTTGCATGGTATTTTCCCCTTGAGAATACAACATGCTGGTAATCATAGTCATCCCTAAAATAAGGATGACCATAAATACAATCAGCGTTAGCATCAACATACTGCCTCGTTTACTACTTATATGGGGATCCATTTTTTTCATATATTCTAGCCTCCTATTTTGTATAAATCAGTATTTGTCCTTCCGTTCCCTCTACATTATCTGTCCCTTGATTGAAATTCAGCAGTTGAATGGCTGTATCAATTTGGTAGTCTGCTTCTTTGATGATGACCTCTAACGTTTTTTTACTAGATCCTTTTAACTTAAAATTCATATTCAAATCAAGGGTTTTCAAGTAGTCTTCATTTAAAAGTACTTGCTGTTCACTGGAACTATTAGCTTTTCCAGTTTCTTTTATTAACTCATAGTAACCCGAGTCTTTTTTCTTTAAATAAAGTGCCACCTCATCTGATTTTAGTGAAAGACTCTTAGCTTCCTGTACTAAGCGTACATTCTTTGCCAGCCATACCTCATCTTTTATTTTTTCTTGAAGTACCATACATCTACTTTTTTCACTCAAGATATTTTGATGCACAACAAATTGTTTCTGACCACTAAAAAAAACTTGGATTAAAGGTACACTGATGATCCCAATTAATCCCATAACGATTAAAACTTCCATAAGGGTCATCCCTTTTCTTTGAAGTAAGAGATTGTTTAATTGCTGCCTCATCCCTCTCCTCCTTTATTTTTTAGGTACAAATAGATAATATTTTACATCTTTTTCTTCTTTACTTCTTAACTGTCCCTCGATTTCGAGAATCCATTTTTCTTTTGTTCCCTCTTTTTCAAATTCAAATGTCATTGTTTTATTATCACCTGCTAAACTATCCTCTTCAGCTAACTCTTTAACGAGCTTCATACTACTTCTATTTTGCTCAAACACATTTTTTCTCATTTGAGTGGCCACGCCCATTAAAGTAGTGAAAAGTACCATTAAAATACCAAAAATAGCCAGGCTGATGATGATTTCAATTAAAGTAACGCCTTCTTTACGAGTTAGAAGATGGCGTCGTTTCAGCTTGTGCGCTTTCTGCTCCCTCTTGTGCCGAACCTTCATGCTTATCACCTTCTATCTCTGGCTTATTTTGAGTTTCTTCTATATCTTGTCCTTGATTATCCCCATTTGTTGAGGTTTGGTTGGAGGCATTTCCATTTTCTTGAGGACGCAAGAGCTGACCGAGAAGCATTTCTAAAGCCGATATATTGGAGTTGTTTTCCTCTGGAACTTGCTCTAATTCAGGTTCTACCTCCATTTCTATCTCAGGCTCTATGATTTCCTCTTGCTTCATTAAGAAATCTTTACCTGGTGGCTGATTAAATACAGTATCATCTAAAGGATCACTTTCTTTATCTATTCTATACAGTGCCATTCTAACTTGGGCACTTGCCCCGTCCATTTGTACAGACTCTACAACTACATGACGGTTATCGTTTAATAGTGCATCTAAAAAAGCAATGATAGACGGTTCTTCTCCCTTTAAAGTCATGTTAATAGGTAGGACTTCCATAGTCCCTTCTTCTCCTTGCAAACGTGCTGCTTCTATATTTAAAGTTTCTATATTAATTGGGTACCTTTCACTAATCCCCATAATCCAAGCTTCCATGTATTCTGGATCTAACTTTGAAAAGTAATAAGACGCTTCTTGAGTTAGCTCTTTTTTATATTGTTCTAAGCGCTCGGGTAGTTCTTTTTCTTTCGATAAAAGTATTTCTGCCTCTAGTGCGTAGGTTTCGTTTGTTTGTAACTTCTCTAAAGCTGTTTGATGATAATAATTAATTTTTGGAAAGGCCCATTTAACCCCGAATAAAAGAACGCTGATGTTGATCAAGCACCATACAAGTTGTTTTTCTCTTTGGGATAATTTCATTAAGATGTCCCTCCTTTCCATACAATTTGAACATTAAATTGATACATAGGATCTTCAAATGTATAGCCTGTATAACTTACTTCTTGCACTTCATCTAATTGTCTGAGCTGATGTACAAAATCTAATACATCTTGTTCTAAATAAGCTTCACATGTGATATTCATATTGCCAGACTCATAGGATATATTGGAAAATACAAGACTTTCCGTCATTTGTGCTCTTAGTTGATTCCAAAAGACTTGATCCAGTTTAGGTAGACTTCTTATTTCTTCAGTACTTTGTTTAAGCTGACCAAGTTGCTGCTTTAAGATTTCTTCTTCCTCACTCATGCTATCTAGTAATCTGAGCTTTTCAGCCATAGTCGCTTGACTATAAGGTAAAATGATTTGCTCAGCTGCTTGATCATTTTGATGTGCTGATAAGAGCATATAGCCTGCTAAACTACCTCCTACAATCAGCTGACTTGCTAAGACAACTCCTCCTATTATAGTCGTTTTAGAAAGCTTTTTATTATTTTTTTCTAGCTGTTTATACAC
>JAHLFD010000007.1:0-44620 GCA_018883975.1 Candidatus Niameybacter stercoravium | reverse complement strand
GCCTTAATAATAGCTTCTTCCACTTCATCAATGACTTCTGGAGTAGGAACCCCTTTAATAGCCACTTCCATATCTTCATCTTCAAAGCAGTATGTCATGACAATGTCTTCTCTCATACTTGCGCCTTTTTCAAGTGTTAAATGAAGCATATCTGCTGCTACAGATACTTCTGTAAAAGTGGCTACCTTCTTAGTATCACCAAACGTACCCTTATAGAGCGCTGCTGGTGTGTGAAGTGAACTTCTTACTCCCCCTACATAGTCATTACGTGAAGTTGTTTCTTCTGATGCTATTAATTGAGCCCCCTCACTAAGTGTAAGATGTCTTGTAAATACGCCATAGTTTGGTGCCATTGCACCTCTATCTCTTTCTTCATAAACTTCAATAAGGAAGTTATCAAGGTTTTGTCCTTCAGTCTTAGGCATAACAGTAGCTTGTCTGAACCAACGGTTTTCAGCACCTTCCATTACTGCATTTTTAAGGAAAGGATTGAAGTAAGAAGATACGAAGAACTCTTTTTGCTCTTCGGTATTATTTGTTGCTGAAACTGTGTAATACATTTTCTTATCTGCATCTACAAAAGTTCGAATAGCAAATGTAATCCCTTCTGCTTCTGTTACATAATAAGCACTTGCTTTTGTAAATACTGTATATCTTTCTGTTTGTACCTGTTCATTCATAACTGGTACTGATAAAATTGGAATAACTTTATAACCTTCTTTTCCTTTGAAGCCTGCAAAGAAAGCAATTTTAGGTTCTTGTCCTTCTGATGCTCTAAGATATGGAGAGAATAAGCCTTCATTGCTATGAAGATAACCAGATGCATATACCCAGTAGTTAAATCCATTTTGTCCAAATGGATATCTACAATCCCCATCTTCTCTAGGAATAGCTAAAATATTATTGTCCTTGATAAAGAATGCTTTACCTGGCATTTCCTTTTCTTTTGCTAATGTTTCATTGTTTTTTAAGTTATGGTATTCATTTGCATACTCATTTACATGGTTAAAAAAACTCATTTTATTCACCTCTTTGTCTATTCGTACAAGTAGCCACTTGCAAACCTTTGTTTACGAAGTGGCACCTGTCTATTTTTATTCAAATAATTGTTTTGCTGGGTTGAACTCAAATTCTCCATCCCCGAAGATAGTTTCCACTAAAGCATCAAGTGTAACTTGTGTTAAACCACCTGTTACAACTACATAATCGCAGTAGTCTGCAAGAATTTTTGCATCCTCTGGACTTCTTGTAGCTACACCAATAATTTTCTTAGTTGGGCAGAAATCTCTAATATATTTAATTGTTTCGATCTGCTCTTTGAAGCAATATGCATTAACCGTTGTAAAGATTACAAAATCTGAAATAATAGCAATATCTCCTACTGATACCATTTCCATATGTGTTGGGCGCCATGGCATAATAACTTCTTTAGTGTTATTGTGGTAGCCATGTTTTCTTACTGTATCTTCAATAGATAATTTATCATATAAGTTAATGGCATCACTCATTACAAGACGAGCTGGATTTCCAAAGATAATACCGAGTTTTTCTTTTTCTTCTAATTTCACTGGGAAGTCAGCTTTTTCACCTTTATAAAGAATAAGTGATTTTTTAGCAATTTCATAAGCAATTTTATCACCTTGCTCTTTATCAAAAGCTTTTTCTTCTGGGAACTCGCCACAATGGTATTTAGCTTTGTACTCTAATACTTTAAGACATGCTTCATTAATACGTTCTTCAGACACTGTACCGTTTTGAACACATTCTTCCATAAAGTCTACATACCATTCTCCTGCACATGTAGACATAAGAAGATCACAGCCTGCATTCATAGCTTCTACAAGAGGTTGTCTCTCACCATATGCATCAAGTACCGCTTTCATAATAAGGTCATCTGTTACAATAAGTCCTTTAAAGCCTAATTCATCTCTTAAATAGTCTACTACTTTCTTAGACATTGATGCTGGTTTATCCCCATCAAGTGGAGGGAATACACCGTGGTGCATCATGATACAACCAAGACCATTCGCAATAGCCTTTTTATAAGGTACAAGCTCAACTTCTTCAAGGCGATTCATATCTCCAGGATGCACATCCATTTTGAAGTGTGTATCTTCTTGAGTTAAACGCATACCTGGGAAGTGTTTCCCACAAGCTGCAATACCATTATCTTCTAACCCTTTAATAAAACCTGTTCCCATATCTGCAACGACATTTGGCTTACTTGAGTACATACGATTATCTACTACAGGTACACCATTTTTGCGGTCATAGCTTACATCTAAAACTGGTGCATAACAGATATCAATACCAGCATAGTTTAATTCTTTAGCAACATGCTCACCTTGTTTGTAAGCCATCTCTTCATCATTAGCAAAGCCCATAGCCATATTCCCTGGGAACATTGTTGTTCCTTGGTGAATAGCTGTAAGTTGACCACCTTCTTGGTCAATGGTAAGCAGGATTGGAAGACCAAAACGATTTTCTTTAGCATGAGCTTGAATACGTTTGTTCATTTCACGAAACTGCTCAAGATTTCTTACATTGTTCCCTGAGAAAAAGATGATACCACCTAATTCAGTACGTTTATTCATTTCGATAAGAGATTCTGGAAGATCCTCATATCCTTGATAATATTGAAGAAAAGTTTGTCCGATTTTTTCACGGAGTGTCATTTGACTAAAAACTTCTTGTACGTTAAACATGTCTTCCTCCTAAATAGATAAAAATATGTTCTATTTTACCATATGTTCTATCCTTTTTAATACTCTAATTTCATTAATAATATTGGAACAACCTCCCCCTAGGGTGATTGTTCCAATCTCCTAACCATATATTCTACAACCCCAAAAACTCTAGCATAACTTGGCTTATAGCCTCTGCCTCTTCCTTAGTACTCATTTCAGTAAATACTCTAATAAGTGGTTCTGTCCCTGAGAAACGTGCAATAATCCATCCTCCGTTTTCAAAGTACACTTTACAACCATCTTCGTAGCTTACCTTAGCTACTGGAATGTTAAATGTAGGAAGTTTTCTCTCTGTAAATAAAAGTTCTACTAATTCATCTTTTTTGGCATGTGAAAAACGATAATCCCCTTCAATCATCACATAATCTCCAAATTGTTCATGAATTTCATCTAACATTTCGGCAAGTCTCTTACCTGTTACACACATCATTTCTACAAGTAAGCCAGCAGCAAAAATGCCATCTTTACCTTTGATATGACCGCGAATAGTAAGACCACCACTACTTTCACCACCAATTACAGCATCTGTTTCTTCCATCTTTGCTGAAATATGTTTGAAACCTACTGGAACCTCATAACACTTCTGGCCAAACTTTTCAGCAATAGCATCAAGAAGATGCGTTGTTGCTATATTTCTAACAACTGGTCCACTCCAGCCTTTGTATTTAAGTAAGTAGTAGTAAAGTAATGCCATAATATCGTTTGGATGAATAAAATTACCTTTTTCATCAATGATACCAAGTCTATCTGCATCTCCATCTGTTCCAATACCAATATCGTATTTCTTCTCTACAACCATATTGGTAAGTCTAGCAAGTGTTACAGCACTTGGTGAAGGAAGCCTTCCTCCAAAAGTTGTATCATGACGATCATGGATAACATCCACTTCACATCTACAGCTTATAAGTAATGCCTGAAGAGAATTTTTAGATACCCCGAACATTGGGTCAACTAAAACTTTTAAACCTCTTTCTCTAATAGCACTTACATTGAGCATACCTAATATTGTATCAATGTAATCATTAAATGGATTGATCTCTTTAATAAGTCCTGAAGCTATAGCTTCATCATACTCCATTACTTTTACATCTTCTTTAGAAAGTGTTTCAATAATAGCTTCTACTTTTCCTGTTACCTCTTCGGTAGCATCTCTACCACCTAATGTAAAAATTTTAATACCATTATACTCTGCTGGGTTATGGCTTGCTGTAATAGCCATACCATAATGATTGCCATGAGTTTTAGCATAATACATAATAAGGGGAGTAGGAGAAATTTTATTAATAATTTGAACTGGTATACCATTACCTGCCATAACTTCACATACCCACATAGCAGACCTGTCTGATAAGAAACGTCTATCATATCCTACTACTAATCCCTCTTCAGTTACGTTTTCTTCAATCATTATATTAGCTACAGCTTGTGCCACTAATACAATATTATCTTTAATATAATCTTCTCCAATTATGGCTCTCCAGCCACCTGTTCCAAATTTAATCATGATCATTACTCCTTTTAAGTTTAAGCTATTTTACTTGCTGTAACTTCCCCCCATAGCATCAACCCTTAACAGCACCAGCTGTAAGACCTTTAATAATATATTTCTGTAAGAATAAGTATACGATAAGAACTGGCACAACTACAAGAATTACAGATGCACACATTAAGCCATAGTCTGTACCATATTGTGATCTAATTGTATCAAGCAATGCACAGATTGGACGTATTTCTTTTTTACGAATAATAATCTTTTGTAAGAAGAGGTCATTGTATGACCATAAAAATGTAAAAATTGCTACAGTTGCAAAGGAAGGTTTTGAAATAGGTACAACGATTCTCGAGAAAATCTTCCATGGTCCACATCCTTCTACAACAGCTGCTTCTTCAAGCTCTAGTGGTATCGTATTCATAAAGCCAACCATAATAGTTATAGCAAACGCTAAGTTGCCTGCAATCTGAGGTAAAATAACACCTATATGAGTGTTTGTAAGCCCTACCTTATTTAACATCGTAAATACTGGAACAATGGTTGCAAATGCTGGGAAAAGTAATGCTGCCATAACGAGGGAATGTACAGCTAGTTTACCTTTAAAATTGTACCTCGCTAAAATATATGACGCAAGACCACCAAAGAACATAACTCCAACTACTACTGTTCCTGAAATAATGAGACTGTTAATATATGCTCTCCCAATATTCATACGTGTGAAAGCTGTTATATAGTTAGTCCATACAGGTTCCTTTACTAAACTAAATGAATCAAGTAAAATTGTACTTCTCTCTTTAAAAGAGTTATTAAGTACCCAAATTAATGGGAAAATGGTTGTACTTGCCCAAAGTAAAAGTATAATATGAATAAACATTCTACCTATTGAGAACTGCTCTATTGGCCCAGAACTTTTTTTCAGCTTTAAGTTCTTTGGCGCACTATTTGCTAAATCTTTGGCCATGATTCCGCCCTCTTTCTTTTTGATTTTCTATAGTTCTTCTTCTTTTAAGAACTTATTAACAAGTAATGATATACCAAGCCCTATTACTACAATAAGAACCGCTATAGCACATCCATACCCTACTCGATAGGCATCATAAACGATATGATATTGATACGTACCAAGAAGATACGTTTTGCCATTAGGTATACCTTTTGGTGCAATTGTCCATGCTAAGTCGAAAATCTTAAGTGTTCCTGTAATAACAAGAATTAAGCTTGACTTAAGTACACCTTTAATAAGTGGTAATGTGATGTAGATGGTCTTCTTAAACCCTGTAATACCATCAAGATAAGCAGATTCATAAATATCTTCTGGAATAGTTGAAATACCTGTTAATACGATAACAAAATAGAAACCTACATATTGCCAAATCGTTGGAATAGCAATCATGTATAGGGCAGAGCTTTCATTCATCCATAGATGTTTTTCCGCTCCAAATTTCATAAGAATTTGATTAAAAAGTCCCACATTATAGTCATAGAAAAGGAAAAACATAAGACCGATAGCAGTAGCTGAAATAACTACTGGGAAGAAAAATACTGTTCTATAGAATTTAGCACCTCTTCTAACACCATCTACAAACAGTGCAAAAAGTGCCCCTAAACCTAATTCAAATACAACCATTAATACCATCATAATCGCTGTATTAATAAGTGATGTGTGTATATTAGTATCACGGAATAATTCTACATAGTTCTGTAGGCCCACCCAAGTCCTATCAACTCCAGCTAAATCTGTAATATTGAAAAGGCTGTTGTATATACTCATAAAAAATGGTATATATAAAAATCCAATAAAAAATATTAATGCTGGTAATAAGAATGTCCATACAATTTTCTTATCTTTATAAATCACTCTAAAAGCCCCCCTTCTTTTTTCACTACCTTATAGCGTACCTTATAAAGAATAACAGCTGATGTCAGACTCATAAAACCATCGGCTACTATTCTCAAACATCAACGTTTTACCGCTTATTGAGCTGTATTAAGCGCAATAACTTCATCAACAACAGCTGCTGGATCTTCACTACCTGCTGCAATACCAGCTACTTTACCTAATAAATATTCCCATGCTGGTTTTGCTAACCAACCATCAATAGCACTATCTACAGCTGATGCTTTACCAGCCATAGCCGCACCACATGCTCCAAGTGGAGAAAGTCCTGAAAGTTCACCAACATCAGCTGCTGGAGCACCGCCACCAGCTACTGTTACTAATTCACCAATTACTTCTGTTGTAGTCATAGCTTGAACGAATTTAACAGCTGCATCACGTTTTGCCGGATCATCCCAAGCTTTTCTTGTGATATAGAAACCACTTGAGAAACCAGAGATAATTTGTGTACCATCATTTTTACCATTTCCTGTACTTGGAATTGGGAGAATAACTGTGTTATCTGGGTCTGTCATCGCCCCTACAGCCCAGCTACCATCTACGAACATAGCTGCTTGTTTGTCAATAAATTGAGCTTGAACAAGTTCATGTTGTGTTGTAGCTGCATCTGCTGGGAATGCACCCATATCGCTGAATTTTTTAAAGTATGATAAACCATTTACCCATGTTTCTTTAACTGCTGCAACATCTCTGTTGCTGTGATCTTGTACGCCACCTTCAGCTAAAATAAGGTGCTCAATCCAGTAGTGAGGAATATGACCTAAAGCAGCTGCGATAGGTGTAATACCTTTTTCTGCAAATCCTGTGATTGCAGCTTCAAGTTTAGCCCAATCCGTTGGAAGTTCAATACCGTTAGCTTCGAATAAATCTTTATTACAGAAGATCCCTTCATAATAACCATGTGTTGGAACAGCATATTGTTTGCCATCATAGCATTTAGCTGACTCCATCGCTGCCGGGTTAATATTTGATGCATAGTCTGGGTATTCACTACGGATTTCTTCAATTGAAACAACTTTGTTTTGTTCAACTAAAGTTTTTGAATTAACGTCTGTGAAGAATTGAAGTACATCTGGTTCGTTACCAGCTGCAAAGTCTGTAAGAACGTTTGATTTCCATGTTTCATCAGCTGTAGCTGATTCATTCTCAACTGTTACATTTGGATTATCCTGTTGGAATTTCTCGATATTGTTTTCAAATGTTACAGCATTTGGATCTGTACCACCGAATTGAGATACAACTCTTAATGTTACAGGTTTTGCTGCTTCTTCTTCAGCTGGCTTTTCTTCAGCTGGCTTTTCCTCAGCTGGTTTTTCTGCAGCTGGTTTTTCCTCAGCTGGTTTTTCTGCAGCTGGTTCTTGAGAACAACCTACGAATACGCCTCCAAGCATTGTAGCTGCTAATCCTAATGCTAATACTTTTGAAAATTTCTTCATTGAAATCCATCTCCTTTTACTTACTAAATTTTATTTAATAATTATGTAAGTCCCTTTCTTCTGTCGTAATCGCTGAGTTTACTCTAATATTTGTTTCGCTAATTTGATTATAACATTTTATAATTTTCTGGTAATAAGAGGATTTTGTTTTTTGTATCATTTTTTTGGCACACTTGTTTATTTCTTATATAAATTAAAAATTATTTAGTTAATTATATAGATATTTTATCTAGTTTCTTTTTTATCGGGCTTATTCTACCTGTAAGATTCATAAATATATAGGCCAAGCTTATATTGATTACTACAAAATAAAACTAAAAAGAGAGCCCTAAGGCTCTCTCTTATCTATATATAATATTACTAAATTCTATGTGATCTGCCATGAGCGGCTCACCATTATATTGAATTTCAATGCCATCTACCCAAGGGTATGCACTCTCTCTTTGTAGTAAGCTTTCTTCAAGGCTAGTTGCCGTAATGCCCGCTCCTGTAGAACCTTGGAAGAAATTAACCATCCAATTAGGACTTTCATTTTGTCCTTTATCTTTTAAATTAATAATAGCAACATCATTATTTCCTATTTGTTTAATTTCCTCTACATCTATTTCTAATCCTTCAAAACATTCCTTTGAAAGTTTATCTGCTACAGTCTGTAATTTATCTTGAAGTGATAATGCTTCATCTACTTCCACTTCGCCTAATTTAGTAATTTCCCAGCTATTCACATCTCTTGTATAGAGTGTATAACTTTCTTTAGCACCTTCTTCTGTAGAGTCTTCTTCTTTAGATCCTTTAAGTGCTTCATTTTCTTCTTTAAGTTCCTCGATTTGCTCTTCTAAAGTTGTAATGGTTTGTTTAAGTGTTTCATTTTCTTGTTTAAGTGCTATAACCTCTTCACTAGGTTGTAAATTTACTTCATCTGGTGTACATCCAGGTATTAATAACATACTACAAGCTAATAAAACTATGCCTAATTTTTTATACATGCTTGTTCCTCCCTCTTTTGTTCTTTCTCTTTCTAGCCTCTTTAAGCATATCATAATCATATTACAATATGGTTAAAATACTGGGGCATTTCTATTACACTATTTATTTAAAACAAATTGGTCAATAACGTAGGCCACGCCATCTTCATCATTTGATTTTGTCACGAAATCTGCTACTGCTTTAATTTCTTCAAAAGCATTTTCCATAGCTACGCCAAGCCCTGCATAACGAATCATATGCTCATCATTGCCTGCATCTCCCATGCAAATAACTTCTTCTCTTTTTATACCCAGGCTATTTGCTAATGCCTCTACACCTACACCTTTATTAACTTCTTTATTTAAAAATTCTAAGAAGAACGGTGCACTTCTTACAATAGTATATTTTTCATGAAGATATTCTGGTAGATTGTTAATTGCCTCCTGTAAAATCTCAGGTTCTTCTACCATCATAATTTTTATAATTTCCTCTGAGTCCTCTATCTCATCATAATTTTTTACAACTACTGGTATCCCGTTAATTTCACCTTCAAGGATAGAGTATTTTGTAAGTTTTGGTGTAATACATCCTTCTTGTGAAAAAGCATGTATATTAACGCCCAATTCTCGTGAAAGTGCATAAAGTTCATGAAGGTCAGCACCCTTAAGAACTGTACGACTTACTACTTCTTTAGTTTTTGTATTTTGAACTATAGCGCCATTATAACTTACCACAAAATCTTCACCAGAAATAAGATTTAATTGTTCTAAGTAACGCTGAATACCTTCTACAGGTCTTCCTGATGCTAAAACAATTTTTACACCTTTTTCTTTTGCTTTTTGTATGGCTTCTTGTGTAATACTTGAAATTGTTTTATCTTCTCTTAATAAAGTACCATCCATATCTAGTGCTATTAGTTTATACATTGTCTATTCTCCTAGTTCTATAACTCTTTTTTTCTATTATATCACAGCATGCTTTAAAAAATAAAAAGGGCTATTTAAAAAATAACCCTTTTATTATAAAATTTTACTTACTTTTTTAATTAAATACATCAGATCTGTTACATTATAAGTTTGATTAATCCATTTATCCTTCTCAACAATAATTCCTTTTTCCACCAGAAATCCTATCTGAGCTTTATAACCTTCTATATTACTTTTACTCATTACCTTTACTATTTTTTCAATTAAGTTCCCTGCAAAACTCACATTAGGTTTAGGTAACCATGCTTCTTCTTGTGCAATTACTTTATTTTGGACTAATTTTTTTACTGCATTCATGTAATCCCCATCTATAGCTAAATTAGGTTGATACGTTGGAGGCCTCTTACCTGATTTTAAATCCTTAATAGATAAGCCAAATGTATACTGAAAATGTGGAAAGTCTTTAAAGCCCTGCCAATCTCCTCCCCACTCTAGCCCTATCTTTCTTCCAATAGCTCCTACCTTACTAAGAACTTTATTATTATATTCATCACCTTTCACATTATTAAAAATGTCAAAAGCTAGTCTCCATTGATGATAAGAAGACATGTTCACTCCTCTAGCATTCGTTACAATATTTCCTGCTCGAGTTCTACCTTGTGCGTATAAGTAATCTTGCCTTTCAATACTTCTGTAAGTTTCACTAATTTTTATATTAAGCCCTTGCTTCTTACATTCTTCTAATAGCTTTTCTGCTAATTCTTTTACTTTAGGATGTAACTCATTAAGATCTCTACACATTTCTACCATCTTTTCACCCTCTATGAATTCACTATTTATATCTCTTGAAAAATGACCTTTTCCCTATGTATAAATAATATTCTTTATAGGACAAAGATGTTCCATAAGAGAATCATCAAATAGCTTAGCTTAAATTGCCTGACTACTTAGAAATTAGGAAAGGTTATTGCATATCCCCTTACCCTAAGTAGATTTTACTTTTTTTATGATACTTAATCATCTGCCTAATTAATAAAACTATTAAAATAGAATTAAATCATTTATATATCCGCTAATCCTACACTTTTTCAATATTTATATTTGGATATAAAAAAAGTGCTTCCCCGGTGGAAGCACTTCTAAGGTTGGTTTATGAAATTATATAGGTTGAATAGCATTACATACGCCTTTATTATACCATAATTATCCATACTGTCTACATAATATAGACTTAATTATAACTTTTTATTACATAAGTGGTGCAAAACACCTTAATATAGAGCGCATAAGCCTTATATACCACCTTACATCATGACATTCTTCAAGTGTTACAGGTAAGCATACTTCTAATGTTTTAAGGAAATCTTCTTTGATTTCTAATACTGCCTTAGACTTATACATAAGAATACCACATTCAAAATGTAAATACAGGCTACGATAATCTAAATTAATACTTCCTACTACACCCATCTCATCATCTGCAACAAAAGTTTTTGAGTGAATAAAACCCGGTGTATATTCATAGATTTTTACTCCCGCTTCAATCAGCTGCTGATAGTATGCTCGTGTTAATAAGTGAACATACCATTTATCTGGCACATGTGGCGTTACAATACGAATATCTAAACCACTTTTAGCTGCTAAAGTGAGTGCTGTGACGAGCTCATTATCTATAATTAAATAAGGCGTATTAATATAGACATACTCTTTTGCTTTTTGGATGATATTAAGATATACATTCTCACCTATAGTCTCTTCATCTAAAGGACTATCTGCATACGGCTGTACATATCCATCTGTTTTAATACAATTTGCCTGGTAATCACACTCTAAATATTTTTTGTAATCTTCCTGTTCATCTTTATCAAAATTCCATACTTGTAAGAACATCAGTGTAAGATTCCTTACAGCTTCACCTTTAATCATAATGGAAGCATCTTTCCAATGCCCAAAACGCTCTTTTTTATTAATGTATTCATCAGCTAAGTTAATACCGCCAGTAAATCCTACCCAGCCATCTATAACTGTAATCTTTCTATGATCTCTATTATTCATCTTAAGAGAAAGTCTAGGCCTAATTTCATTAAATACAACTGTTTTAATCCCTAAGCGTTCTAACTTCTCATAATATTTATAAGGCAAAGTCTGAATAGTCCCTGCATCATCATACATCACACGAACTTCTACCCCTTCTTTTACCTTTTGAATAAGAATATCTAGGATTGTCTCCCACATAATGCCTTCTTCTACGATAAAGTATTCCATAAAGATAAAATGCTTAGCTTTTTTTAACTCTTCTTGCAACCTATCAAAGAAATTTTCTCCCGGGCTTAAATACTCAGTTTCTGTATTTTTATGCACTGGGAACATTGAATAATCTTTTGTATAGATAAACTGATTTGCAATATTTTTATCTTCATCCTTCAATTCTTGTGTAATTTCTTCATTCTGACTCAAAAGCCCTTTTGTATTTTCATAAATCTTCTTTATAGAGTCTCTGAACTTCTTCCCAGTCTTATCTCCTCCAAATACAAGATAAAACAATCCTCCAAATACAGGAAATAGCAAAATTGGAATAACCCACGCTAGCTTATAAGATGGATTTCCCTTCTTATTAAGTATATAAATAACTACAATGATACTGACAACTGCAAATAATACATATAGATAAACGAAGTATTCACTTAGTTTCCAGATGCCAATTCCCAGTATAATGGCCTGTATTAAAATGAGTATACTTACGATGAATAGTCTACTAAACACCACTTTTATAAGTTGTTTCATTAAGTCCCCCCTTTTTGTTTATATGTATTATACATGATCATATCATATGTACTTTATTATTTACAATTAAGATTAAAAAAGCTCAGTAGATTTTTCCCAATCTACTAAGCTTTTATTTTTATTACATATTATTTTTTAATTCATTAATAAGATCTGCTACTTCTTGTTCAATATCTGCGATATTTACAAGCTTTTTCACTGATTTATCACGAGTCATCAGCTCTACTTGACCATTTTCAAGATTTCTTTCACCTACAACAATACGTACTGGAATACCTAAAAGGTCAGCATCTGCAAATTTAGCTCCTGGTCCCATATTACGATCATCCATAATAACTTCCCATTTGTTATTTAAACGGTTGTAGATATCTGATCCCACTGCATTCATATCTACTTTTTTGCTGCCTAATACACAAATGTGTACTTGCCATGGTGCAACTGAGATTGGCCAGATTGGACCGTATTCATCATGGTGTGATTCAATGATACAAGCAAGAAGACGACCTACACCGATTCCGTAACATCCCATAATAGGAGTTTTTGCTTTACCATCTTTATCTGTGTATGTCATGTTCATACTTTCTGTATATTTTGTACCAAGTTGGAAGATGTTACCTACTTCAACGCCACGTTTGAATTGAAGTTTTCCATCACAACATGGACAAGTATGACCTTCATTAACTTCTGCTACATCATGGAATGCTTCTACTTTAAGGTCTCTTGGTACACTTACACCTGATAAGTGATAATCCACTTTATTAGCACCACAAATAAGATTTGTTTCACCTTCTAATGAGCTATCGAATACGATTTGTGCATTACCAGCTTCAAGGCCAACAGGACCCATGAAACCGAAGCATAAGTTAGAGTATTCATAGTTTGTAAATGGTGTAACATTTGCTTGAACAATTTTGCTAAGTTTTGATTCATTTACTTGAAGGTCGCCTCTGATGAATACAATAAGAGGTTCTTTTCTACCTTCTACTTCGAATACAGCAGCTTTTAATAATCTATGGGCTGGTACATCAAAGAATTTTGCTAAAGAATCAATGTCTTTGATTTCTGGTGTATGATTTTCTTTAATTTCTTCTTCTGCAATTTCATATTTATCAAGTTTAGAAGTTGCAACTTCCATATTTGATTGGTAATCACAAGAATCACAGATAATGATTGTATCTTCACCGATATCTGTAAGAAGCATGAATTCGTGAGCTACTTTACCACCCATCATACCTGTATCTGATTTAACACATACTACTTCTGGCACACCAGCTTTTCTAAATACATTGTGGTATGCTTGTAAGCATCTATCGTAATATTGTTCTAAATCTTCTTGTGAAGTATGGAAAGAGTAAGCATCTTTCATTGTGAACTCACGAACACGGATAAGACCACCACGTGCTCTTGGCTCATCTCTAAATTTAGTTTGGATTTGGTAAATCATAAATGGATATTGAGCATATGAACGTGCTTCTGTACGAGCTAAGTGAACAGCTGCTTCCTCATGTGTCATACCAAGTAACATATCTTTACCTGCACGATCTTTGAAACGCACTAATTCACTTCCTACACTTTCAAAACGGCCAGATTCTTGCCAAAGGTCAGCTGGAAGTACAACCGGGAACATAACTTCTTGTCCATCAATAGCATCCATTTCCTCGCGGATAATGTCTTCAATTTTTGTAGCAATACGTTTTGCTGGCATTAAAAGTGAGTAAATACCATTAGATACTTGTCTAATGTAACCTCCTCTTAATAAGTAAATGTGGCTGATACTTGTAGCATCGCCTGGTTTTTCTTTAATACGTTCACCTAATAATTTGCTAAGTAACATAATACACTTTCCTTTCTATACTCAAAATTTTATTTTTAAAATCAAAAAGTCCCTATGCATTTACTGCATAGGGACCAAATTCACATTCGGTGGTACCACCCTTGTTATTATCTAAAATGCCAAAGCATTTAAGCAATCACTTTCATACTCTATATCGGGAGTACCCGTTACGCTTAGTCACGTAATGCTCAGAGCTAGGACAACTAATCCGTTCTTTAAGAGTCTCTCAGCCGGTGAACTCTCTTTCTGTCAAAGAAATAAATTAATTGATTTCTCATCATCGCTTTATCTTATAAAATTAGTGTGTTCTAATCATATATTGTAATGATAGTTAGGAAAAATTGCAAGGATTGTTTTTAATTCCTCTTATTTCATGGTTAATTTCTGAATCATTTCAAGTAGCTGCTCTGGAGAAGTTGTATTCGCAACATGTATACGTTTCACATTAAGCGGCTTGGTTACTCCCCTTACCTTAGCTAAATTTGTAACTTGAAGATTGACCCCAACTTCTTCTACCCATTTAACTGTCTTTTTGTTATGTTGGAATTGCGGATAAGCAAGTACTTTAACATCTCGTTTTCCTAATTCTTCTTCTATCCTAGCAAAAGACATACTCACCTGATAGCGCACTTCATTTTCGCTTAGTTCATCTAATAAAGCATGACCATGTGTATGGCTTTGTATGTCAACAAGCCCGCTTTCTTCCATCTCCTTTGCCTGCTCCCAAGTAAAGTGAGGCATATTCGTATCTATCCCTACATAAGCAGATGTAATAAAATAAGTAGCTGGTATATTATACTTCTCTAAAATAGGATAGGCTATGGTATAATTGCTTAAATACCCATCGTCTGTAGTGAGTATAATAGGTTTCTCAGGCAATCCACCCTTTTGCTCAAAGTAATCCTCTAAATTCTTAAAGTGTATAGGTGTATAGCCATTATCTAATAAGGTCTTAATATGTTCTTCGAACAATTTCGTGCTTACAGAAATACTCTGCTCCCTATCACTTTCGCCTACAACATCTTTAAATTCATGATACATAAGTACTGGAATATATGGCTTTTCATAAGTCATTTGCATAGCAACAGGATAATCCGGTGTTAATCTTTCACTTCTTTCACCTACTTTAGCCATATCCTTAAAGTCTAAATAATACTCCTGTACATGGGGCACTTCTTGTCCTTTTAATTTAACAATAACCTTTATTTTATTAATACCATTTTTTCCATCATATACTTCTTCTTCTAATTTAAATGGGAATCTATAGCTTTTTTGAACTGATTGGTCATTAAATTTATACTCTATAAACTCAATATCTTCATAATATGAAACTAAGAATTCACCTGGATTTCCTACAGTGATTCCCTCCTGGAGCTTAATATATGGTGTAGTGTCCTCTGCAATCTTATGAGTACTTATCCAATTCTCGCTAATAATTTCACTATAAAGATCTATAATTTTATAATGCGCCTTGTTCAAATCCCCTTGATTAAAAACTAATTTTACTTGTCCTATATTCATAGGAATACTATAGTACAACCTAGATATAGTATCTAATTGCTCCGAAAGCGATAATTTATTATTTTCTAAGATATGGTCATTAATAAGTATTTTAACCTGCCCTTTCAATTCTTCAGGCAAATTATAAATCTCTTCTATATCTTCATTACTCTCTACCTTGTGACTTATCCACTCGATTCTATGCGTCTTATAGAGTTTAAGTGCTATATCTAAATCATAAACACTATAAATATTTTCATACTTTTCAAGGAGTGACTCTATTCTTTCATGAAACTTTCTTAGATCTCCTACGCTCATATCTTGATTCAAACCAATATTAATCCATACTTTTTTTCCTGCATACTTCTTAGATATTTCTTCTAAGTCCTGTTCTAATGTATCAGAAACAGTATACATAAGTTGTATTCCTTCTAGATTTAAATCGTCACTTTCATCTATTGTCACTGTCGCTATTTTCCACTTTTCATTATTTCCATCTATGTATGCTGCATTGACACCGTATGTTACAATGTGTTGTTGATTTCCATTATCTAAATAAACATCTACAATAGGTATATTTTTTCTACCTTGAAATATCATAAAGAATACTGTCATCCCAATGGCTATCAGTATAATCAACAGTATACTATATCTTTTTCTTATTTTTTTCATCGTATCTCCTTCATATTTTATTTCTTTTATTGTACCATATATCGCTAATAAGTCTAAATATTTTACTTATTATTATATGTAAATTGCAAGCTGAACCATATATGCATTGACTTATCAAACAAAATGTAATATTATATAATTGTTCTTACATATATTTTTATAAACTAAACTAATATTTATAAATATGCTAGGGGAGCTTTTTTAGGCTGAGAGTGCATTTTGCAGACCCTTATGACCTGTGTACGGATAATGCCGCTGCAGGGAAGTGTGTAAAGGATCTAAGAATACCTAGGCACATTTATTGTGCTTTTTTTTATGTATTCTCCTCGATTAAGTATATTTATAAAAAAGGAGGAGAAAAAGAATGAATGAATTTTTAGCAAGTCTATCTGAAACACCTATGATGGTTTGGGTAAGTTTAGGCGTATTTGTTATCCTACTTATTGCTGCTGTAATCATCAAATCTCAAAAGTTAAAAGCCACTACCCCAAAACTCACTTCTAAAACTTTAGCTTTCGGTGGTATGTGTGTTGCTTTATCCTTTATCCTATCTTACATTAAGCTTTTTGAAATGCCTCAAGGTGGTTCTATAACCCTAGTAAGTATGTTACCTGTTATCTTGTTTGCATTTGTATGTGGTCCTACAGTTGGTATCATCGCTGGTCTTGCATATGGTTTCCTACAGTTTTTCCAAGGTGCTTATGCTGCAAACTGGATTTCTATCTTACTTGATTACCCTCTTGCATTTGCTTGGCTAGGCCTTGCTGGTATTCTTCCTAAGATTATTAAGCCCCTAGAGCTACGCTTTGGCCTTGGCATTCTAATCGCAATTCTTGGGCGTTTCTGTATGCATGTTCTATCTGGTGCCATTTTCTTTGCTGAATATGCTCCAGAGGGTATGAATCCTTGGATCTACTCATCAGTATATAATGCTGGGTACCTATCTGTAGAATTTATTATAACTCTAATTATTGGCATTATTATTCTTAAAACACCAATTTATAAGTATTTAAAAACTACATTTGCAAATTAACTTTTATGTTTCACGTGAAACATTAGAATATATTTCTATACAAACGCTCAGAGAGTATTGAATCAATCTCTTTGGGCGTTTTATTTTTAGCATTAATCATCAATACACCATGTCTAATATCTATATGTTTCTGTTGAGCTAAATTAATTAAGTGATTCTGCATTGCATCAAACTCACTTATTGACTCATCTTCTTCATAAATATAGGCATGTATAGGCCCTGTATAATCTCCTTTATCATAAATCTCATATTTACCTGCATTTTCTAGATATTGTTTCACATAATATAGATTTTTTTCTATAGATACAATCATACTTACTTTCCTCTTTCAAAGTTTTTCTAGTATTATGCGTCATTTCATCTTGCTTAATACAAAAAAAGTTTCAAAAAAGCTGAAGAATTTTCTATACATAGGACTATATAGTATATGTAGAACGTGAAAGGAATCCTAGGGCTTTTTACATTCTACAGAATGAAAAGTAAAGTTTACTGGTTCCCCCTTTCCACTATTCTTTACTTTTCTCAAATCTAATAAATAAATGTGGTAGATATTTATTAGATTTTCTCTAAAACTTTAGAAAGCTTGTGCTAAGTGGTTAATGTTAATACCCTAAGTATAACGTTCTTTTCTCTAATTGAACTTATATCTGGCTTATGATAAATGTGATGACATCCCTTTCATCAAGCAGATGATAAATTCTCTTATAGAAAGCAACTGCATACCTCAGGTTAAGACTTATATCTACTAGACTAAAAGCTTAATAGTAAGTTTTATACTTCTACCACACAAAGAAAACCCAACCTAAATGCAGCTATTTAAAGTGGGAGCTGTATTTAGGTTGGGTTTTTATTTTTATTTAAACAATCGCTTTATTATTTTCTTTAGCTAATCGAATAGCTTCTTTTTCTTCATCTGATAATTGATATGTAGATTGTCCATTCTGTACAGGCTTTGAGTAAACATAGGATCCATCTCTACTATAAATCCCATTTAATACTATACCATTATCTTCTGCATCTAGCATAGCAATTGCAAAAGATAAATCTGCACCTACTTTTTCAATAGCATTATATCTTACAACACCAACTTTTTGTGTGCAATACTTCATTTCATTACTAAGTGTATCAAGTGTTTCTTTCATCTCATCTTGTTTTTCTTTAACACTATTTACTTTTTTAGCATAATGAATTAATAAATCTTCTAAATCTACGTCTTCTTTTATCATAAAGGCTTGATACTTTTTCTGTATTTTTTTCAACCTTGATAAGTTCATAAGTAATATAATTAATAAAATCAAGCAAAATACTGCTAGTCCAAGCACAATATAAATCATATATGGGTTTAATAGTTCTACCACTGATTCCATCTAAAAGTATTCTCCCTTAAAGCTTTTCTATTTTATCTTGCTAATGATTCTTTCTAATTCATCATTACTGTAAAATTCTATTTCTATTTTTCCTTTGCGCTTACCTTGTGTAATGGAAACCTTAGTTCCTAAAGACTTTTGTAATCCTTCTTGTACTTCTTTTATGAAAACATGATTTCCAAGAGCCTCTTCTAATACTGCTTGCATTCTTTTACGTGCTTCTTTAGCTGCTTGCTCTTCACTTTTTTCAGCTTTTGCAATTATACCTTGAACGTATTTCTCTGTTTCTCTTACAGTCAATTCATGTTCAATGATATACTCTGCTGCTTCTTTTTGTAATTGAATATCTTTAATTGGTAGCAGCGCTCTAGCTTGTCCATAACTTAACTCTTCATCTCTTAATTTTTGCTGAAGATCTGGTGTAAGCTTTAATAAACGCATAATATTTGTAACTTCTGATCTACTTTTCCCTACACGAGTTGCTACCTCTTCTTGAGTATAGTCAAACCTCTCCATTAATAAACTATATGCACATGCTAATTCCATGCTGTTTAAATCAGAACGTTGGATGTTCTCTATAAGTGCTACTTCTAATACCTGTTTATCATCGAAATCTTTTACCAAGATAGGTATTTCTCTTACTTTTGCTAAACGTGCTGCTCTATAACGTCTCTCCCCTGCAACAATTTCAAATTTATTGCCTTTCTCCCTAACGATAAGAGGTTGTAAAATACCATGTTCTTGAATAGAAAGCATTAATTCATTTAATTCTTCTTGATCAAACTTTTTTCTTGGCTGATCGTAATTAGGTTCTATTTCATTAATATCAACAAATCTGATTCCTTCATTTTGTTGATTTATAACTACTTCCTCTGATAAAAGTGCATTTAAGCCTTTTCCTAAGCCTTTTTGTCTCATTTCTTCTTATTCCTTCCTAAGAACTCTTTTGCTAATTCACGATATTGCTCAGATCCTTTTGACCTTGGATCATAGCTAATGCAAGACATTCCATAGCTTGGTGCCTCACTTAATCTGACACTTCTATTAATCTTTGTGTCATATACAAACTTAGAAAAATGTTGATTAACTTCATTAACGACTTGCGCTGATAGATTTGTACGTGTATCAAACATAGTAAATACAATTCCTTCTAAAGCAAGTGATCTATTAGTCGACTCTTTCACTAACTTAATAGTTTGCATAAGCTGTGATAATCCCTCTAGTGCATAGTACTCACATTGCATTGGAATAAGCACAGTATGTGCTGCTGTTAAGGCATTAATAGTCAAAATGTTTACCGCTGGTGGGCAATCAATAAATATGTAGTCAAATTCAGCATCTACTTGATTTAATGCTTTCTTTAGGATAAATTCTCTTTCTTCCTTATCTACAATTTCTATCTCAGTTCCTGCTAAATTCATATTTGCTGGGATAATTTTTATCTTTTCATTAGGTGACTCAAAAATAACTTCTTGAATATTAATATCCTCAGTAAATACATTATAAATTGTATTTGGTATACGATTTTTTACAAGCCCACAACCACTTGTTGTATTTCCTTGAGGATCTATATCTACTACTAAAACCTTTTTCTTTTTCTCCGCTAAGGCTGCTGCTAGATTAATAACTGTCGTAGTTTTACCTACGCCTCCCTTTTGATTAACTACTGCAATTATCTTACTCATATAGATGTACCTCTTTTTCTTTATTTATATGGCATAATTTATAATAAGTATATCATAAATTATTTAGTTGTTACATTATTAATATAGTTTAATCATAAATTCCTCCATAGTTTTAATATAATGAAACAAGTCTATTTATAGAAATTAATATGTTTCACGTGAAACATCCTCATTTCTAAGAAATTATAGGAGTTTATATGCCAAAAAACAGATTTACTTTTATCGCAAATTTTATAGTTATTCTTACTCTAATTTATCTCATTCTTTTTATGAATTATCATATCTATACCTCTGATATTGGCGAACTTGATATTAACATTACTCAAGATGAAAACTTTCCTGAAACAGCTAGTATTACAATTTCTCCTAGTAAAAAATTGAAAAATTATTATGTTCTTATTTACGAAGATGATGATTCCAATAACTGGCTTTATTTTTCTAACAATGCTACAGGTAAAGATACACATTATATTTTAGATGAACTTCTTCCCCCACATAAAATAAAATATGCTCTCCTCGAGGGCTCATCGACTAAAAATATGCATACTTTTAACATAAAATCAAAATACCCTATTAGCCATCTCGCTAATAAGGATCATGTTTTTCATGCTTATTTAATTGTACCTTATAGTATTTTTCCCTTTCCTAAGTTTTATTATATTAAGCATCAAATCTTTTTTATTAATATCGGTATTTAGGGAGATAAAAAATGAAATCATTATTAGTTATTGCCCTTATCATTTATCTGTTAGTCTATACTTCAAGTAAATCTAAAGAACGAGAGTCTCTATTTTTTATTAAGTGTACTATTTATTTATTTTGTAGTAGCATACACTCTACTTTTTTCGGTTTTCCTGTCCCTATAGGCGCTATCATTATGTATCTCTATTCTCTATTTGATAGAAAAAATCGATCCTTTAAATTAAAAATGATAGGGACTGGTATGCTTATTTTATTAATTTCTTTTATTAGCTATGATAGTTTAGTAGCCCCTATACAATCGGCTTATTTACGCACTTCTACCCATAACATTCAAAAGATAGAGATCTATAGTCAGTATACTTCTGATACCAAATTTCTCTTTTCTATTGGTGATGAAGATGAAATCAATGCATTAACAGGTCTTCTTCAAGCGAGTAGTCCAGAATCTAATTGGTCACACAAAATTATTCCTAATGATATGGGCTATTTACTTAAACTTTATAATTCTTCTGGCCATAGTAAAAATTTATATATTAGCATTTATGAGCGGGACCATGCTAACATCTATTTAGAAAATAATTATTTTACCTATTATAATGATAAAATTATTGCTTATATTGATACGCTTTACTCCAGACACCCTTCTATCTTAAGTCTTAATACCTCACAAAATACACCGATTAATCTTACAAATAAATCTTTACTTTCAAGCCTATGGCGCAATGTCATTTGGAGCGCCCCATTAGAAGATCTTAATATCCCTGCAGAAAACTTTAATATCCCTGCCTATCTATTTTTTGAAACAACGTTAGGATGCAGGCTTACTTTTTCTTCTGATTTTCACTATGCTAGACTTATGAATCATGATATTATCGAAATTTCGCCATTCTTGCAGCGTATGCTTACAGAACAGCTCATTTTATCTCAACTTACTCCGGTAAAACAGTTTCAGCATTTTAATAGTGCTCATACTTCTAACTATCAAGCAAGCACACTTAATTTTACTATTGAAAGAGATATTAACGACCTCTACTACGGGCTCTACCTTTATGATTATCAAAAAGATGAAAAGGTAATGCTTCATACTGTTAACTCTGCAGATACCAAGTTTTTTGTACTTAAGTATCCTTATATATTAGTCTTAGATGAAGCAAATCATAATAGCTATTCTCTGCTTTTAATTAATCAAAATGTGCCTAATAAACATCGCTATATTACCAAGAATGAAAATATCTCTCCAAAATCACTTTCTATATGTCCTGAAAACACAAAGTTTGCTTATATTACTGAACATGGTCAAAATAACTCTCTGTATTTAGTCAGTGATTATTATCATTCACCTAAAGTAATAGCTACAGGCGCTATTGCAGATTCTCTCTTTCTTTCGACAAATTATATCATTTTCACACAAAAAATTTCAAACCAAAACCTATTATGTGTCTATAGCCTGGACCATGACCAATTTATTAAGTATATTCCTATACAAGGTGAAATTACACTTGTTAATGCTTCTGAGAATAAAGTTATCTTTTGTGTCCAACAAACGCATAATAATAAATTTTTAGAAGGTATGTTTTATATAGATAATACGCTCAATATCTATCCTGCTGAATAACACGCATAAAAAAAGGTGATATACAATGTTCAATCTATCATTGTATATCACCTCTTTCTTTATTTAGGCAAGTAAACGCGTATTAGGTTTTTCTTAACTTCTATATGAAGTGGAAAATCAGGTCCTTCCTCTCCATCTATATCTGTAATAAATTGTTTATCTTCATTTTTACATTCAATATCAATCTCATCGCTAATAAAGTAATCAATATTAGGATCATTAAGATGTTCCCCTTGTAAAATCTTTAAAAACAACATAGGAATTTCATGCATTTCAACCTTCTTAATCCCTATGAAATCAAATACACCATCTTCAATATTGGCTTCTTTTGCAAGTCTTGTAAAGCCACCTGCTGCTTGCCCATTAAATATAAGGACAAGCACATATTCATTTTCTATGATTTTATCATGAATCTTTACTTTTAACTGCATAGCTTGGTAATTTTGAAGTTCTTCTATTCCTTTTACATAATAAGCTAATTTACCAAATTTCTTTTTGAGTTCTAAATCCACAATGTGTGAAATCCCACTAAATAATCCCATGTTGCATACATTTACAAAATAAAGTTCATTCACTTTACCTATATCCACATATCGTAATTCGCCATTTTCAATTAAGTCTAGGGCTCCTGCAACATCATTTGGAATATGAGCGCTATAAGCAAAATCATTAGCTGTTCCTAGTGGTAAAATAGCTATAGGAATATTTAGCTGTTTTTGTGCTAAACCATTAATACATTCATTTAATGTACCATCTCCACCAGAAATTAAAATCAAATCTGTATTACTCTCTGAAATATAATTTTTTATATACTCTATAATACTGCCTTTAGCAGGGCTTCTAAATAATCTTAATTCATATCCCATTTTTTGCATTCGTTCGGCTATATAATCTATTTGATTATTAATTTGCCTATTTCCCGCTTTAGGATTATATAATAAAATAGCTTTTTCCATTTTTCTACCCTTTCTTTAATCTCTTACTTATTTATATAAATTTTTTATCCTTTTACCTGTGGATAATTCTATTATGACGTGCTATGTAAACCTTTATTTATAAGTCTTTGGTCTACTTCCACTTTATCCACACCCCTGTTGATAACTTCAATTTTTTTCTTTATTTTTTACCTGTGTATAACTTATATTATTATATTTTATATTTTTATCCACAATATGAAGTTCTTTAATATTATTCACATTTTTAATCACATAGAAAAAGGATTAATAGAAAAACTTGTTCCCTATTAATCCTTTTCTTATTTTTATTTTACATCTGTTCTGGTGATTTAATACCTAGTAAATATAGTGCATTACTTAATACGTATTTAACACTTAATACAATAGCAAGTCTTGCTTCTTTTACCTTTTCATCTTCTACTAAGATTGCATTATCATGGTAGAATTTATTAAATGCTTGAGCTAAATCTACTGCATATCTTGCAATATAAGATGGCTCATATTTATTTGCTGCTTCTTCAATTACTGATGTGAAATCTGCAAGTTCTTTAATAACATTAACTGATGCATCATCTGTTAATACAGTGTAATCAATATCTGAGAAACTATGATTTACTTCTACATTAGCTTTTCTAAGAACGCTACATGCTCTAGCATGTGTATATTGAACGTATGGACCTGTTTCTCCATCAAAGTTTAATACACGTTCCCATGAGAACTGGATATCTTTAATGATATTGTTGTACATATCATCGAAGATAACCGCTCCGATACCTACTTGCATTGCAACTTCTTCTTTGTTTGGAAGATCTGGATTTTTCTCTTCAATGACTTGTCTTGTTTTGTTTACTGCTTCTTTAAGAATGTCTTCGAGGAATAATACGTTACCTTTACGTGTTGAAAGGGAACCTGATTCCATACTTACCATACCAAATGGTACGTGTACAAGGTCTTTCGCCCAGTCATAGCCCATTTTATCAATAACTTTGAACCATTGAGCAAAGTGAAGATTTTGTTGAAGTGCTGTAACGTAGATACATTTTTTGAAATCATAAGTTTTCTTACGGTATTCAGCTGCTGTAATATCACGTGTTGCGTAAAGTGAGCTACCATCTTTTTTAGTAATAAGACATGGTGCCATATTTTCTTCATCTAAACGTACTAATTTAGCACCTTCACTTACTTCAATAAGGCCTTTTGCTTCTAATTCTTCGATGATAGCGGCCATTTTATCATTGTAGAATGCTTCTCCATTGTAACTATCGAATGTTACACCAAGCATTTCATATACTCTTTCAAACTCTTTTAAACTAATTTCTTTGAACCAGCTCCAAAGTGCAAGAGATTCTTCATCCCCTTGTTCCATTCTTGTGAAGTAATCACGCGCTTCTTGTTCAAGCTCTGGATTTTTCTCTGCTTCATCATGGAATAATACATAGATTCTAAGAAGCTCTGAAATTCCTTTTTCTTCTACTTCTTCTTTGCTTGAGTAGTTTTTGTAAGCTACGATTAATTTACCAAATTGAGTTCCCCAGTCTCCTAAGTGGTTTACACCTACACAGTTATAGCCTAATGCTTCAAAGATGCGGTATAAACTGTGTCCGATTACTGTAGAGCGAAGGTGACCTACGTGGAAAGGCTTCGCGATATTTGGTGAAGAGTAGTCGATAACTACATTTCCTTTATCATGTGCTTGTGCTAGACCATAGTTTTCTTTAGCTGTAAGTACATTATCAAGGACGCTTTTAACAAGCATTGTTTTATCTACGAAGAAGTTAATATAGGCATTTACATTTTCAACTTTTGATAAGAAACTTACTTCACCAATAGCATCTACAATGTCTTTTGCAATCATAGGAGGTGCTTTTCTAAGCTCTTTAGCAAGTTTGAAACATGGGAATGCATAATCTCCCATATCTGTATTTGCAGGAACTTCTAACATGCTGTATATGTCATCTTGTGTTAAACAAGTGATTTGGCCACTTAATAGCTTAGCTATTTCTAATTTAAAATCGCTCATATCCATTCTCCTTTTATTTTCTTTATTTCAATCTCATTTCAATACACTCTATTGTACATAATTATACATTAGATAGCAAGGTCTCTTAAAGCATTCACAAGTTAAGGCGTATTTAAACCTCTTCATCGCATATAATAACGTTAATTTCTTTTTTAACTTGGAAGGAGTTTTTACTATGCCTAAAACTAAAAAATCTAAAAGTAGTGCTGAGCCCATCACTCATATTCCTATGCTGAAAAGTACCAAACCTATACCAGATGGTATTTTTATTGAAACTGAAGATAAACATGATGGCTATGCTGCTATTAATACGCCACGTTATGGCGAAGAAATTGATGTAGATGATATGTAGTGTACTCCCCCGAAGGGGGAGATTTTTTTGCGAAATTTTTGCCTAATTGACCTCTTTTGTTCTTTTAACAATAAAATATGACGGTTGGCAGGTTAGAAGTGACAGCTTACCCATTATCTATTGCCACCTTCATTCATTTTCATTATATTATAACTATCATTTTAAGGGGGGAGCTACATGGTTAATCGAGAAGTATTATTAGGGCCATTTCCTTTATTATTTGATTTAATGTTTTATGCTATATGCCTTGCCGTTTTTATTTATTTCATCCGTTCTATCATTATCAAAATAAAACATAAAAGGAAAAAAAGATAGTATGTGTATAGGCATACTATCTTTTTTACTTTTTATTTATTCATAGGAATTTTAATACGGATTTCGTATCCATCATCCTCTTGTTTCATGGTATATTTAGCATCGATTCCTGATTGCTGAATCATATCGACTGCTTGAGTAATTGTATTTGTAAATAGTCTAATATCACGGACAAATGCTCTAAACTTTTGATTATTTTTCTTTTCTTCTACTTTTTCCTGTGTCAAATTAACGAGAACTTGTTCAATAAGCTGTTCTGTTTTCTTAACGTTAAGCTCTTGTTTTCCTACCTTTTCAAGGACTTCCATTTGAAGCTCTTCTGTAGGTAGTTTTAAAAGTGCTCTCGCATGACGTTCTGTTAAATTGTACTCAACTAGTTTTTTCTTAATAGCTGGTGAAAGTTTAAGGATTCTTAGTTTATTGGCAATAGTAGATTGATTCTTCCCTAATGTTTTAGCAAGCTCTTGCTGTGTATAGCCATAGTCTTGCATAATTGTTTGAAAAGCTTCACTCTCTTCTAAGAAATTAAGATTCTCTCTTTGAAGATTCTCAATAAGCGCGAGTACAGCACTATTTTTATTTGTTACTTCTACAATTACAGCTGGGATTTCAGTAAGCCCTGCTAACTTTGATGCCTTCAATCTTCTCTCTCCTGCTATAAGCTCATAGGAGTTACCTATAATACGTACTGTAATAGGTTGCATTAAACCGTGTTCTGCAATAGAATGAGCAAGTTCCTCTAATGCTGATTGTGTAAAAACTTTTCTTGGTTGATATGGATTAGGTCTTACACGATCTACGGCTATGTATTGTATGGTTAACTCTTTTTGCATCTGGTAATACTCCCCTCTTGAACTAATCATTATACAATCGTACATAATAGTATAGCACATTATTTTACCAAAAACTACATTATCCATGAGGAATTTTTTTAATCCTATGTTGTTCATCATAGGCTTTATCCTTTAGTAAATTACCCTTAAGCCTAGTATTTTCAATCTCTTTCAAAGCAAAAAGAGGCATGTCTGAAAATAAATTCATTCTCGAATACGCCTCTTTTATCTTTATATTTTAACTAACCTACCTAATATTTATTTACCAAGTGGTGCTTTCGTTGGTTCTCCAGCTTTTCTAGGATATTTTTTAGGTGTTTCTTTCACTTTTTTGATTTTAGCAATACGATGATTTAAATCTGTATAAGGTACAACTACATCTACTAGCTTATCAATTGTACCACCTAAAATCGCAATGGCTTTTTCTCCTTCTGCAAGCTCTTCATCAAGCTTTTGACCTTTTAAGGCAATGAGATAGCCACCTTTTTGTACAAATGGAAGTGTATACTCGCTAAGTACTGCTAAATTAGCTACAGCACGTGATGCGCATACTTCAAATTGTTCACGATAAGCTTTATTTTTGCCTAAGTCTTCTGCTCTGCCATGTACACATTCAATGCCAGTAAGTCCTAATTCATCAATTACATGTTGTAAGAACTTAAGACGTTTATTAAGAGAGTCAATAAGTGTAATGTGTACATTTGGGAATGCAATCTTAAGTACAAGCCCAGGGAAGCCTGCGCCTGTTCCTACATCTACTAAGCTTTTTACTTGTGTAAGGTCAATGCTGCTTTGTACAGTAAGACAATCCAGGAAGTGTTTTGTAATGACCTCCATATCTTCTGTAATAGCTGTTAAGTTCATTTTTTCATTCCACTCAACGAGGAGTTCTTTATAGCGCATGAGCTGGTCAGCTTGTTTATCTGTCAGCTCTACATTTAAAACTTTAGCACCTTCAATTAATTGTTGTTTAATATCCATACGTAACCTCTTCGGTGTTAATTTCTATTTCTTCTTTGCTCTAAATACACTAAAAGCACTGAAATATCTGCTGGTGATACCCCTGAAATACGAGATGCTTGACCAATAGATACCGGACGTACTGCTTCAAGTTTTTGTTTAGCTTCAAGTCTTAAGCTATAAACATCATCATAGTTAATATCATCTGGGATACGTTTTTTCTCAAGTTTTTTAAACTGTTCTACTTGTTTAAGCTGTCTTGAAATGTAACCTTCATATTTAAGCTCAATCATAACCTGTTCGATAACTTCTTCTGGAAGTTCTGGTCTTGTATCATCTACTTCTTTAAAGTCCTCATAGCTTAATTCTGGACGTTTAAGAAGCTCACAAAGTGCAATACCTGAACGAAGTGGTGTACTTTCTTTAGCCGCGATGATTTCTTGTACTTTTTGACTTGTTCCTACGTAAGTATTTTTAAGTCTTTCAAGTTCTGTATCAATCGCTTTTCTCTTTTCTAAGAAACGGTTGTAGCGTTCATCTGAAATAAGACCAACTTCATGTCCTTTTTCAGTAAGACGAAGATCTGCATTATCTTGTCTTAAAAGAAGTCTATACTCAGCTCTTGATGTTAGCATACGGTAAGGTTCTCTTGTACCTTTTGTTACAAGGTCATCAATAAGAACACCAATATAAGCTTCTGATCTATCAATAATAAGTGGCTCTCTACCATCTACTTTAAGTGCTGCATTAATACCTGCAATTAAGCCTTGGCAAGCTGCTTCTTCATATCCTGAGCTACCATTCATCTGACCACCGCTGAAGAAACCTTCAATGTGTTTAAATTCAAGTGAATGTTTAAGTTGAAGTGGGTTAAGGCAATCATACTCAATAGCATAACCTGTACGCATTACCTCTACATTTTCAAGACCAGCAATAGAACGAAGCATCTGAAGCTGTACTTCTTCTGGAAGAGAAGAACTCATACCTTGTACATACATCTCTGTTGTATCTTCACCTTCTGGTTCAAGGAATACTTGATGGCGGTCTTTATCTGCAAATCTTACTACCTTATCTTCAATAGATGGGCAATAACGAGGGCCTGTCCCCTCAATAACACCTGAATACATTGGTGAGCGATGTAAGTTGTCACGAATGATTTGGTGTGTACGTTCATTTGTATAAGTTAGATAACATGGATATTGGTCACGTTTTATATCTGCCTCTTTATTTTCGAAAGAGAATGGTACGATATGGTCATCTCCATATTGTGGCTCCATTTTACTGAAGTCTACTGTACGTGCATCAACACGTGCAGGTGTACCTGTTTTAAATCTTCTAAGCTCAATTCCTAATGCCTTAAGGTTTTCACTAAGGTCTGAAGAAGATTTAAGACCATTTGGACCTGTGTATTCAATACACTCTCCTGTTAGACAACGTGATTTTAAGTAGGTACCACTTGCAAGTACGATGGCTTTACATGTATACTGTGCCCCTTTATTAGTCACAACGCCAACTACTTTACCCTCTTCAACTAAGATTTCTACAATCTCTTGTTGTTTAATCATAAGGTTTGGTGTATTTTCTAACACCTTTTTCATTTCATCTGTATATCTTTTTTTATCAGCTTGTGCGCGTAATGAGTGTACAGCTGGTCCTTTAGCAGTATTAAGCATACGAGATTGAATAAAAGTTTTGTCGATGTTTTTACCCATCTCTCCACCAAGTGCGTCAATCTCTCTAACTAAATGCCCCTTAGATGTTCCCCCTACGTTTGGGTTACAAGGCATCATGCCTATACTATCTAAACTCATGGTAAACATGATTGTTTTTTTACCCATGCGTGCTGCTGCAAGTGCAGCTTCACATCCAGCGTGTCCACCACCAATTACAGCTATATCGATTGATTCTGCAATATAAGTCATGTGAACCTCCTTGATCTCTATCTATAAAATTAATTTTTAATTTCTATTTGAAAAACAAATCCTATTATACACCTTTTTAAATAAAAAGTGTTATAACACATCTTTCCTAATTTATATCCTATTATTTACCTAGGCAGAATCTTGTAAAGAGCTCATTGATAATCTCATCTTTAAGCGCTTCACCTACAATGTTACCTAAGTGCCCATACGCATCATGTAAATCAATTGCAATGCAATCTTCTGGCATACCCATATCAATGGTATCACTTACTTTATCTAAGCTCTCAATGGCTTTTACAAGGCTTTGTTTTTGTCTCTGATTAGAGATTGTTGCCTCTTGTCCAATACTTATACCTTTATTAACGATAAAGTTCTTCATAGCCTGACGAAGCTCATTTAAACCATCTTGCTTCATTGCAGAAATGCTTACGATTGGCTGGTCACCTGTATAAGCTCTAAGTATTTCCTGGGTAATAACAGGGGTAAGGTCTGTCTTATTTAGAACAAAGATAACTTGTCTACCTTTAAGTTCATTCATAAGAGCAATTTCCTCTTGGTCTAGCTCTCTTGAGCTATCAATAAGCATTAGGACTACATCAGCCTGGGTGATAGACTCTTTAGATCTTTCTACACCGATTTTCTCCACTATGTCTTCTGTTTCACGGATACCTGCCGTATCTAATAATAAGAATGGCATCCCTTCAATATTAAGATAAGCCTCTACAATATCACGCGTTGTACCAGGGATATCTGTTACAATAGCTTTATTCTCTTCTAATAAGGCATTAAGAAGTGAGGATTTACCTACGTTAGGCTGTCCTACAATAGCTGTTTTAACCCCTTCACGAATCATCTTACCTGTATCTGCTGTAGCAAGGAGCTGTTTAAGTTTATCATTAAGTGCCCTAATGTCATCCTTAAAGTCCTCTGCTAACGGCTCATCTTCATCATATTCTGGATAATCAATAGAAACCTCTATTCTAGCGATTATTTGAATAAGCATATCTTGATATTCTTTAATTTGTTTTGAGAGTTTACCTTCAAGTTGATTTACAGCTTGAGATAAAGATACTTCAGTCTTAGCTTCAATAATATCCATAATTGCTTCAACTTGAGCAAGGTCAATACGCCCATTTAAGAAGGCTCTCTTTGTAAACTCGCCACTATCTGCAAGTCTTGCTCCATTACGTATAACTTCCATTAAAACTGCTTCAAGAGGCACAGGGCCACCATGGCAGTTGATTTCTACAACATCTTCTCTTGTAAAAGTTTTTGGAGCTTTCATTAGCATCACAAGTACTTCATCAATGACCCTGCCATCCTTGTTTAAAATATGGCCATAATGAATCGTATGACTTGATGCCTCTTTGAGTGTTTTTTTACTTGCAGCTTTAAATACTTTATCAACTATCTCCACAGCATCTAATCCACTTACACGGATAATACCAATGCCACCTACTCCAGGTGCTGTAGAAATTGCTGCTATTGTATCATTGTAAATCATAAAAAAGCTCCTTTCAGTTTGACTCTAAAAATTAATATACTCTAAATTCTCTACATAAACAAGCGGCAGAGCCTTCTTTTTAAGAGTGCTCTGCCGTCTATGTGATTATTTATTATAAGTTTTGTTTGAAGAAAGTGGTGTAATAACAACTCGTCTGAATGGTTCTTTACCCTCACTATGTGTTTTTACTGTCTTACTATCTTGTAATGCAGAATGGACAATTCTTCTGTCATATGGATTCATAGGTTCAAGGATAACAGGTTTCTTTGTTTGAACTGCTTTCTTAGCAAATTTATAAGCTACCTTTCTAAGTGTATCTTCTCTTCTGCTACGATAGTTCTCTGTGTCTAACATGATTTTTACATAATCATGATGACCTTTATTCACAACGATATTAGTTAAGTATTGGAGAGCATCTAAAGTATCGCCTCTTTTACCAATAACCATACCCATTTTTTCACCTGAAATATCAATATAAACTCTATCATCAACAACGTTAGTTTCTAAAGTTGCATCAAGTCCCATTTCAGTAAGTACAGAGTTTAAGAATACTTTAGCATTTTTAGTTGCTTCTTCTATACTAGCACCTTTATGCTTATTCTCATTTACTACTACTTCTATTTCTTCTTTATCCTCAGGAATGATTTCTTCTATAATAGCGTCTGTGTCAGCAGATTGTGGTATATCTTGGGCTTCTGGTAGTTCTTTAAGGGTTACTCTTACACGGGCATTTTTAGCACCAAGTCCTAAAAAGCCCTTAGAGCCTTTCTCTAAAACTTGAATCTCTACTTCATCTGTAGCTGCTCCCAGTTCAATAAGTGCATCTGTTATAGCATTATCAACGGTCTTGCCAGTCTTTTCTACACTCTTCATATTATCTACCCCCAGATTTATTAATCCTCTTTCGTGCTGTTTGTTGTCTCATCTTCGCTCGCTGGTTTTTTAGGTTTCTTAGGCTTTTTAGGCTTTTCTTCAATAGCTTTTTGCTCTACTTCACCTGTTGTTACTTCTGGCTGTGGTTTTTTCTTCTTCTTTTTCTTCTTAACACCTTGAGCGGCAAGTGCTGCTTCACGGTCTTTTCTAAGCTGCTCTTCTAAAACAGCTTGTTGTTTATCAACAATTTTGTTAACCCAAATTTGTTGAACCATCATGATGATATTACCAGAAATCCAGTATAAAGCTAAACCATTTGGTACAGTATATGAGAACCATCCCATCATGATTGGCATCATAATGTTCATAACTTTCATCATGCTATCTGCAGGGTTTGCTTCACCATTTGCTGGTGTAGCTGGTTTACTTGCTGCCATTGTGATTTTACTGAAAATAAATGTTGATGCACCAGCTGCAATTGGGATTAAAAGAGCAAGGTATTGACCATTTGCTACAAGTTGAGATGGTGAATCTACTAAGTTAACAATAAAATATTCAAAACCATGTTTTGCTTCAAGTAAGTTAGAAAGTAGATCATATACTTGTGGAGAAATAAGTTCTCGCATAGCATTCCACTGGTCAGTTGTAAAGTGAGAAAGCTTATCTGCAAGAGTTGCTGTATCTCCTAATTTTTGAAGTTCATACATAGCTGTTGAGCTAAGTGGAACTTTTTCTACTACTTGGTTAATAACTGTATCTACATTAGCTACATTTTGCGCTAAAACATCTGCTAACTGTGTGTACATCTCACTAAGTTTTGAGATATATCTACTTGGTTGTCTAAGTACATTGTAAAGTGCATAGATAAGTGGTAATTGGATAAGAAGTGGTAAACATCCTGCAAATGGACTAATTTTATACTTCTTATAAATTGCCTGTAACTCTTGACTATATGCCATTTGAGACTGCTGGTCTTTTTTATTAGCATATTTTTTCTGAATTCTTGTAAGTTCTGGTTGAATCTTACTCATTGCACGAGTAGTTCGCATTTGTTTAATCTGCAATGGAGTAAGTAAAAGCCTTGTTACCACTGTAAATACAATAATCGTAAGACCTAATGTCCCTACAGGTGTAAGAAGCGCAATCCCCTCAAAGATTAAATTGAGGATCATACCAAAAAAGCTGTTTATAATTCCCATTGGATTCCTCCTAAGTATTTTATTGACTTATTGACATTTCTTTCGTTTAGGTGGTACAGGATCATACATCGGTTTATGAAAAGGATTACACTTTATTATCCTTTTTATACCAAGAAATGTACCCTTAAAAAATCCGTGTACACTTATTGCCTCATAAGTATAAGCTGAACAAGTTGGTATGAACCTACACTTAGCTCCGAATAATGGTGAAATATACTTCTGATAAACCCTAATAGCACCTAGTGCACTATCTCTTAATATGTTTTTCATTTTCATACCTCTAAAAACTCCTCAACTACCCTTATACCCTTAGTTTTTTATACAAAAATATACACCTCAGCCATAGAAATGTATATTTAGCTGGTAGTCATTATAATAGGAAAGTATCAAACATTTATTTCTATACTTCACTCATCTATGTCATATAACTCAATAGTATATTAACATATTAAGATAGGACATTTATGAATTTTTGTTAAAAATTTTTTGTTGTTTGAGCAATTGTTCTAGTGAATCAGTAATATCATTATAAGTAGCGTTATTTGCATTGCTTCTCGCAATAATAACGAAATCCCAGCCTGGCTGATCAATGAATTCTTCTTTTAATCTGTAGCTCTCACGAATAAGTCGTGTAACTCTACTTCTTACTACGCTATTTCCTACTTTTTTACTTACTGATATACCTAACCTATTAATATCTTTACCATTCTTATATTTATATAGAACAAGAAATCTATTAGCAACAGACTTTCCTCTTCTATAAACATTTCTAAACTCAGGTGTTTTCTTAAGAGATACTGTATATTTCATCCGCGATACTCCTAATTTCCTTATAAGGCAAAACAAGGCCACCGAGGCGGCCTTGTATTATGCTGTTAATTTTTTTCTACCTTTTGCTCTTCTTCTAGCAATTACCGCTCTACCGTTTTTAGTTCTCATTCTTTTACGGAAACCGTGTTCTTTACTTCTTTGACGTTTTTTTGGTTGGTATGTCATTTTCATTATGTCGCACCTCCTTATATTAATAAAGTAGCCACATAATATGCACAATGTTTTTAAAGCACTAAAAATATAAATATAAAATAAAAATTCGCACACACAACTCTATATAGAGTTAAATAAACAAATAAGCACTATTCATAGTATAGAAGATTTATAAAATCTCGTCAACCCTCTATTAATGGTAATTTTTAAGTCATGTTTTGTACTTTTTTGTCACTTCTTTACCAAAATATCCACCGAAATTTTATACACCGGCCTGTGGATATTTTTCTAAATCTGTTGCTTTTCAACAGCTATTTTGATATTATTATTTTAGTTGTGTATAAGTTGTTGAAAGATTAAAGTTATACACATTCTGTTGATAATCCTGTGTATAACTCATACTTTTCTTATTTTTTCTTTGTTTTTTAACAAATTTATACTTATTTTTATGTGGATAACATCTTTAGATGACTATGTTTCTATCATTTTATTTCTAGAGTTACTTAAATTAATCCCATATTGTTTATAAGAATTGATTAGATTACTCACATGTTGACAATACTAAAATAACTTGTGTATAAATTGTGTATTTGTAGGAGGAGTTTTAAATGACGCACCATTATGATGCCCAATGGAACGCCATCCTAGGTATTATCGAACCTGAAACTTCATCTGTCAGCTTTAACACCTGGTTTAAGGAGACCAAGCTTATAGATATCTTTGATAATACCATGGTGATTGGCGTAAAAAATGACTTTAATAAAGAGATTCTCAGCACTAGGTATCTTGAGCTTATTAAGAATAGTGTGCTTCAGGTTCTTAATAAGGAGTATATCCTTGACTTTGTTGTCCTGTCTGAAGACGGAAAATACGCCCCTAAACAACCTTCTGCAAAGAAAGAAGCTGCTATCGAAGATCCTTTAAATATAAGAAGCAATCTTAACCCTAGATATGTATTTAATTCTTTCGTCGTAGGTAATAGTAACCGTATGGCACATGCTGCTGCACTAGCTGTTGCGGAGGCCCCTGCTAGAGCATACAACCCTCTATTCTTATATGGAGGCGTAGGCCTTGGAAAAACTCACCTTATGCATTCTATTGCTCACTACATTTTAGAGCAAAACCCAAGTGCTAAGGTACTTTATGCTTCTTCAGAGAAGTTTACGAATGAGCTCATTAACTCTATTCGTGATGATAAGAATGAAGCTTTTAGAAATAAATATAGAAATATAGATGTTTTACTTATAGATGATATCCAATTTATTGCAGGCAAGGAACGTACTCAAGAGGAGTTCTTCCATACTTTCAACACACTTCACGAAGCTAACAAGCAAATTATTATCTCTAGCGATCGCCCACCTAAAGAGATAGAAACATTAGAAGACAGGCTACGTTCACGTTTTGAATGGGGACTTATTGCAGATATTCAGAGTCCAGATCTTGAAACACGTATCGCTATCTTAAGGAAGAAAGCTGAACTTGAGAGCTTATCTGTACCAGAGGATGTTCTCCTATTTATAGCTAAGACAGTCGTATCCAATATCCGTGAGCTGGAGGGGGCCCTTAACCGTATATTAGCCTTTTCTTCCTTAGCCAATAGGCCTATTACAGTAGAGCTCGCCAATGAGGCACTTAAAGACCTGATTTCTAAGGACAAGCCTAAGATTATTACAGCTGACTATATCCAGGAAGTTGTGGCAGATTACTTCCACCTCAAGGTAGAAGAGCTTAAATCAGCTAAGCGTACACGTAACATTGCCTATCCAAGACAAATTGCCATGTATTTATGCCGTAAACTAACAGATCTTTCTCTACCAAAGATTGGTGAGAAGTTCGGTGGACGCGACCATACCACTATTATTCATGGCTTTGAGAAGATCTCTAAAGACCTTACCAAAGATATGGAGCTCTCACAGATTATTACTGAGCTCGAGAACAAGATTACAGGGAAATAATTATTCACATCTCCATGTGACTACCATATGGATAGTTTGTGGATAGTTCTTTTAATTTTTTTTGCGTGTTGATACTGTTGATAACTTACTTTAATCCACTATACTAATCCACAGGCCTATATACAAGGGATTTTATCCACAATATATAGGTTTTTGGTGGTTATACACATTATCCACATGCCCTATTACTATCATTGCTAAATTACTTTAATTATTATAAAAGATTTTCGAAGGGAGATTATCCACAATGAATATTCGCTGTAAGCAAGACGTACTCTTAAACAGCATTAACACTGTACTTAAAGCATGTTCAACTAAAACAACAATGCCAATTCTCGAATGTATCTTATTAAAAGCCTATAACGGAGAAGTTACTTTAGTTGGGTATAACTTAGAACTTGGTATTGAAAGTACAATTGAAGCAGAAGTTTTAGAAGAAGGAGCTATTGCTCTTGAAGCAAAAATCTTCTCTGAAATTATCAGAAAAATGCCTAATGAAACAGTTGAAATTTCAACTAGTGCTAATCATATGACTAATATCACTTGTGAAAAATCTAAGTTTTCAATTGCAGGTCAACTAGGAGATCAATTCCCAGATCTTCCTCAAGTTGAATTAATGAATAAATATACAATTTCTCAAGTAGCTTTTAAAGATATGATTAGACAAACAATCTTCTCTGTTGCTCAAGAAGAATCCCGTCCTATCCTTACTGGTGAAATGCTTCAAATTAAAGATGGTAGTTTTAACATGGTTACTGTAGATGGATACCGTATCTCATATAGAAAGACTGCCCTCTCAAATGAGAATGGAGAAAGAGAAGTTGTCGTTCCTGGGCGTACACTTAATGAAATTAGCAAGATTCTTTCTACTGATGAAGCAGATGAAATGAGTATCTATTTTGAAGATAAACACATTTTATTTGATTTAGGTGAAAGTAAAGTTGTTTCTAACCTACTTGAAGGTGAATTCTTAAAATATGAACAAGTATTTTCATCAGACTATGAAACAAAGATTAAAGTAGATCGTAAAGAATTCCTTATGAGTATCGAACGTGCTGCTTTAATTTCTCGTGAAGGGAAGAAAAATCCAATAAAAATTGAAATAGACGGAGATAATATGATTATTACATCAAGAGCAGAGCTTGGTACTGCACTTGAAGAAGTTGCAATCGAACTTGAAGGGAATAACTTAAGTATTGCATTTAATCCTAGATATCTCATTGAAGCATTAAAATCTATCGATGATGATGAAGTAAGTATTACTTTTATTTCTTCACTTACACCTTGTATTATTCATCCAATAGAGGGTGATCATTATAAATATCTTATTTTACCAATTAGGTTAAATGCGTAGATAAGACATAGAAAATATCGCTCTTTGTTTCAAGTAGAAGCAAGAGCGATTTATTGCTATAATAAAATTATTTTTAAAATAAAAGGAGAATTACTTGTGAAACAAATTAAAATTACAACAGAATTTATTAAGCTAGATCAACTTATGAAGTTTGCGGATATGGTAGACAGTGGTGGCGAGGCAAAAATGCTTATTGCACAAGGACTTGTACTTGTAAATGGCGAAATCTGCACACAAAGAGGTAAAAAAATACGTCCTGGTGATGAAGTAGAATTCGATGGACAAAATTATCAAATCATTTAGAGATAGATATTTTTATAAAGGAGAACCTCATGTATATTCAGGAACTCGCTTTAAACAATTTTAGAAACTATGGTGAAGTTAATATTCAACTTGATAAAGGGATTAATATTTTCAAAGGGGATAATGCACAAGGAAAAACTAATGTACTAGAAGCAATCTACTTATGTGCAACAGCAAGGTCACATCGTACTTCTCAAGAGAAAGAAGTAATTAGATGGAATGAAGAGGCAGCTCATATTACACTTGATGTACAAAAACGTACGTTTAACGATAAGATTGACTTTCATATTACTCAAAAAGGTAAGGCTGTAGCCATTAATAAATTACCAGTAGCCAAGCTAGGTGAGCTTTTTGGGACTTTGACGGTAGTTATGTTTTCTCCAGAAGATCTGCAACTTATAAAAAAGAGCCCTAAAGAACGTAGAAGATTTATTGACATTGAATTATGTCAATTTAATAAGCTTTATTACTATGCTTTAAAGCAATATTATAAAGTCTTAAAGCAAAGAAACAACGCCTTGAAGCAGTATCAGCAAAATCCTAATCTGGATATGCTAGATATTTGGGATATGCAATATGTAGAATACGCAAAAGAAGTTATTCAAAGAAGAAGCGAATTCATTCAAGAAATTAATGAAGTAGCAAAAAAGATACATGCAGACATATCAGGTGGTAAAGAAGACCTTGAAGTTGTTTATGAACCTAATGTGCTTGAAACAAATATAGAAGAGAAAGTAGCAAGATATAGACAAAAGGATATTATGACTCAAAGTAGTTCGGTTGGACCACATAGAGATGACTTAAAGTTTTTGATTAATGGGATGGATGTTAAAGTATATGGATCTCAGGGACAACAACGTACAGTTGTGCTTTCTATGAAGCTTGCAGAGCTTCGTCTTATGCAGAAGAATTTAGGGGAAGCACCTATATTGTTACTTGATGATGTTCTTTCTGAACTAGATGATAACAGACAAAAATATCTATTTTCTTATACAGAAAATATTCAGACCTTAATTACCTGTACAGGTGTAGAACAAAGTGTATGGAACAGTCAAAAAATTGGTAAACTATATAATGTGGTAAAAGGTAACATATATTGACAAGGTTTGCCTTTGAGAACTGTTTGAGGTATAATGAAAGTTGGTTTATTATGCATATTCGAAAATTTAAAGGAGTGAGATCTTATTATGGCAGCAACGTATAATGAAAATCAAATACAAATATTAGAGGGGCTGCAGGCAGTACGAAAAAGACCAGGTATGTATATTGGTAGTACTTCCTCAAAAGGTCTTCACCACCTAGTTTATGAAATAGTAGATAATGCCGTTGACGAAGCATTAGCTGGTGCATGTGATACGATTGTCGTTTCTATTCATCCAGATAACTCAATTTCTGTTCTAGATAATGGACGTGGTATTCCTGTCGGCATCCATGCTCAAAAAGGAATTCCAGCAGTTGAGGTTGTATTTACTATACTTCATGCAGGAGGAAAGTTTGGTGGAGGAGGCTATAAAGTTTCCGGAGGTTTACATGGTGTAGGTGCTTCAGTAGTTAATGCATTATCTGAATGGCTTGTAGTAAAAGTACACACAGAAGGCAAAATTCATGAAGAAAAATTTGAACGTGGACATGTCGTAAGTCCTTTAACTATAGTTGGAGATACAGACAAGACAGGTACACTTGTACACTTTAAGCCTGATGCAGAAATTTTTGAAACAACTGTATATGACTTTAATATACTCAGACAAAGATTACAGGAAACAGCCTTTTTAACAAAAGGATTACGTATTGAATTAATAGATTTAAGAGAAGATGAAAAACATCATAAGGTATTCCACTACGAAGGTGGTATTAAAGAGTTTGTTAGTCATCTGAATAAACATAAAACACCTATCTATGAAGAAGTCTTCTATGGGGAAGGTGAGAAAGATGGTATTAATGTAGAAGTATCATTCCAACATAATGATAGTTATGTAGAGAATGTATTTAGCTTTGTAAATAACATTAATACAACTGAAGGTGGTACACACTTATCAGGATTTAGAGCAGCTATTACCAAGACCTTAAATGATTATGGTAGAAAAATGGGGCTTCTCAAACAAGCAGATAATAATTTAAGTGGTGAAGATATAAGAGAAGGTCTTACTGCTATTATTAGTGTTAAAATTGGTGAGCCACAATTCGAAGGTCAGACTAAAACGAAGCTTGGAAATAGTGAAGCACGTGGAGCTGTAGAAAGCGTATTTGGTGAGCAGCTTACTTACTTCTTAGAGCAAAATCCAAATGTAGCTAAAATGATTATTCAAAAAGCTACTATGGCTGCTAGAGCACGTGATGCAGCTAGAAAAGCTAGAGAACTTACACGTAGAAAGAGTGTACTTGAAAGTACAGCGCTTCCAGGTAAGCTAGCAGACTGCTCTGAAAAAGATGCAAGTAAATGTGAAATCTACTTAGTCGAAGGGGATTCTGCGGGTGGTTCTGCTAAGAGTGCAAGATCTCGTCAAACGCAAGCTATCCTTCCACTTAGAGGTAAAATTCTTAACGTAGAAAAAGCTAGAATTGATAGAATGCTTGAAAGTGATGAAATTCGTAATATGATTACTGCATTTGGGGCAGGTATTAGTGAGGACTTTGATGTTAACAAATTACGTTATCATAAAATCATTATCATGACTGATGCCGATGTTGATGGAGCTCATATTCGTACCCTACTTTTAACATTCTTCTATAGATATTATAGACCACTTATTGAAAATGGCTTTGTATATATTGCGCAGCCACCACTCTATTTAGTAGAGAAAAATAAAAAGAAACATTATGCTTACGATGATAGAGAATTAGAGAAAATTTTAGAAGAAATCGGTAGAACAGGCATTTCAAGAATGCAACGTTATAAAGGTCTTGGGGAAATGAATCCTGATCAGTTATGGGAAACAACAATGGACCCAGAAACTAGAACTTTAGTGCGTGTAGATATTGAAGATGCAGCGGCTGCTGATCAAATCTTTACAGCATTAATGGGTGATAAAGTTGAACCAAGACGTGAATTCATTCATGAGTATGCAACTAAAGTTACTAATTTAGATATATAGAAAAGGGTAGAGGAGGAGAAAGATGGATAACTTAGATAACAATTTTGATAAAATCATCTCTGTTGATATTCAGGACGAGATGAAAAAGTGCTACATTGATTACGCCATGAGCGTTATTGTATCTCGTGCCCTACCAGATGTTAGAGATGGATTAAAACCAGTTCATAGAAGAATTCTCTATGCAATGGATGAATTAAATTTAGGACCAGATAAACAATACAGAAAGTCAGCACGTATCGTTGGGGATACCATGGGTAAATATCACCCTCATGGTGACTCCTCAATTTACGATGCCATGGTTAGAATGGCACAAGACTTCTCAATTCGTTACCCACTTGTAGATGGACATGGTAACTTTGGTAACATTGATGGTGACAGTGCTGCGGCTATGCGTTACACAGAAGCCAGAATGAGCAAGATTTCTATGTCTATGCTTGCAGATATCGAGAAGGAAACAGTTGATTTCAGACCTAACTTTGATGAATCTTTAAAAGAGCCAGTCGTACTTCCTTCACGTTTTCCTAACTTACTTGTAAATGGTTCATCAGGTATTGCTGTAGGTATGGCAACAAACATCCCACCTCATAACTTAGGTGAAGTTGTTGATGGCGTTATTAAGATGATTGATAACTACATGGGTCATAATGAAGAGCAAGAAGCACGTGAGACAGAGCTTGAAGAGTTAATGGAGATCATTAAAGGGCCAGACTTCCCAACAGGTGCTACAATTCAAGGTCGTTATGGTATTGATCAAGCTTACCGTACAGGTAAAGGTAAAGTTAAAGTTAAAGCAACTGCAGAGATTGAAGAGATGCATGGTGGAAAATCTCGTATTGTAGTTACAGAGATTCCATATATGGTTAATAAGTCTAAGCTTATTGAGAAAATTGCAGAGCTTGTAAAAATAAAAAAAATTGATGGTATTACGGACTTACGTGACGAATCAGATAGAGATGGTATGAGTATTGTTATTGAGCTTAGAAGAGATGTGAATCCAAACGTTATCTTAAATCAGCTCTATAAATATACTCAATTACAAGATACATTCAGTATGAATATGCTTGCGCTTGTAAATGACAAGCCAAAAGTACTTAACTTAAAAGAAATGTTAGAAGAGTACTTAAAGCATCAAAAAAATGTTGTAACTAGACGTACTCAGTATGACTTAAATAAAGCAGAAGCAAGAGCACATATTGTAGAAGGACTTAGAAAAGCGTTAGATAAGATTGACCTTATCACACGTTTAATTAGAGAGTCTAAAACTGTTCAAGAAGCTAAAGAGCGTTTAATGGAGGCAATTGACCTTACAGAAATTCAAGCTCAAGCTATCGTAGATATGCGCCTTCGTGCTTTAACAGGGCTTGAAAGAGAAAAACTTGAGCAAGAATATGCAGAGCTTTTAGAGAAGATTGCATACTTTAGAGGTATTCTTGAGAGTGAATATAAATTATATGAAGTAGTCAGAGCAGAAATCATTGAAATTCGTAATAAATATGCTGATGCTAGAAGAACAGAAATAGTAAGCGCAGATGATGACTTTGATATTGAAGATCTTATTGATGAAGAACAAGTTATTGTAACTATGACTCATTTAGGGTATATCAAACGTATTCCATTAGATACTTACAAACAACAAAATAGAGGTGGTAGAGGTATTGTTGGTGTCAATACAATTGATGCAGACTTTATTGATCAGCTCTTTGTAACAAGTAACTTAAGTGAAATTATGTTCTTTACTAATAAAGGTAAAGCTTATAAGATCAAAGCTTATAGAATACCAGAAGCAGGACGTACTGCAAGAGGTATGGCAATTATCAACCTTCTTCAACTTGATAAAGATGAGAAAATTAGTGCTGTATTCCCAGTACAAGATCAAACAGAGAATGTCTTCTTAACGATGGTAACTAAAAATGGTCAGATTAAGAAAACAGATTTAGAAGCGTTCAAAAACATTAGAAAAGGTGGTATCATTGCGCTTACATTAGCAGAAGATGATGAATTAATAGGCGTATATGAAACAACTCCAGAAGACTCAATTTTAGTATGTACTAAATTTGGTAAAGGTATTATGTTTGATGGTACAGATGTAAGACCTATGGGTAGAACTGCACGCGGTGTTAGAGCTATTAACTTATCTGAAGGTGATGTTGTTATTGGTGCAACTGTGCCAAAAGAAGGCGAACAAATTTTAGTAGCATCTGAAAATGGACTTGGTAAACGTACGCCTGTTGAAGAGTTTAGAGCTCAAAAACGTGGTGGTAAAGGTCTAAAAGTCTATAAGATTACTGAAAAAACAGGAAATGTTGTAGGTATTACTTCTGTGCATGAAGATGAGGAATTATTACTCATTAACTCACAAGGGGTTATTATCCGTATTAATGTTGCTCAAATCTCTTCTGTAGGAAGAAATACACAAGGGGTTAAACTTATTAACTTAGATGAAGGTGTACAAGTTGTATGTCTTGCAAAAGTTAAAGATGGAGCAGTTGAAGAAGATACTGAAGAAGTAGCAGTACAAGTAGAAGAATAAGTATTTAATATATTGTAAATACAAGGAATAGATGATATGATGATATAGAAAATATTACATTTTCTCAGTAGAAATACTCTATTAACCCATGTAGAGATTTAAATCTATATAAATAAGTGCAAATAACAACATCTTATGGGGGTAAATACGGGTAGATATTTTCAAACTTTTATCTATGAACTAATATTTCAACTACAAAAGGGGTAGTACCTATCTTGCAGGTACTACCTCTTTTTTATATTTAATTAAGAAGAAAATAGGATGTGGCGTATATAATTAGGATTATATAGGCAAGATAAAAAAGATAAAACTCAGCTATGAGCTAGGGATAGGAAGCTAAAAGACATAATTTCCTTATAGATGAAAGTGGGATGAAACCTAGTATTTATAAGGGATTAGGATAAAAACAAAGGATAATAACAAAAAAATATAAATAAAAGGGTTGACATATAGCACATTTATTGATAATATAAATCTTGCCGTTAGGGAACGCAAGCGAACAGCGGTAAATAAATAACTTTTTTATAATTCGGAGAAGTACTCAAGTTGGCCGAAGAGGTGCCCCTGCTAAGGGTATAGGTCGGGTTAACCGGCGCGAGGGTTCGAATCCCTCCTTCTCCGCCATTTTAAATCTTTAAAATGGACAAGTTAAAAAAACTTGAAAAAAGTTATTGACATAAGTAAAGCGATATGATAGAATATCTCTTGTGCTTAGGAAACAAACACAAATAGATTGAACATTGAAAATAAAATAGTAACCATTAAACCAGTCGATTCATAAAGTCACTTTAAGTGACAAGTCAGTACTACTT
>JAHLFD010000053.1:0-11634 GCA_018883975.1 Candidatus Niameybacter stercoravium | reverse complement strand
ATTTTAATCTGTTTAAAGTAAAATATGAGTAAGTTATAAAGTGAAAATATAGCATGAGAAGTACATGAATTCTGGGCCTAAAATACATAAAATAGGGGGAAAACATGAATGGTGAGGTTAAAAACTAAAGTAAGAAAGAGAAAAATTCTGCTTATAGTGACTTTATTATTAGCCCAAAGTGTAAATCTTTATGGTATAGGGGACTATAAAGAAGATTTAGAAACTCCTAGTGCTATAGTAGAGAAGAAGGGAACTTACGAAGAGTATTTACAGGAACATGTAAATGGGGAATTGCCGAGTAATGATGTAGAAATTCCTATAACAGAACTTAGCGATTCAAGTGAGAATGTGAAAGTATTAGAATTCTTTGAGGGGAAAGAGCAGGTATTAGAAACCAAAGAGGAAGGCTATGCTGAGTGGACTTTTAATGTACCTAATGAGGGATGGTACCAACTTAAAATGGAATATTATCCATTAGAGGGGAAAAGCTCGGAAATAGAGAGGCAGCTAGAAATTAATGGGGAAATACCATTTTTTGATGCAGAGCATATTGTTTTTAGTCGCGTATGGGCCAATGAATCAGTAGTGCAACAAGATAATAGAGGGAATGATTTAAGGCCTAGGCAAATAGAAAAACCAAAATGGCAAACAGACTTCTTCAAAGATTCAATGGGGTATTATACAGAGCCTTATAGATTTTATTTCAAACAAGGAGAAAATACATTAAGGTTAACTTCTATTAGAGAACCTCTTGCAATTAAGAGTATTAAGCTATGTAGCATAGAAGAGATACCTAACTATGCACAAATACAAGAAGAATACAAAAAACTTGGTTATGAGCCAGCTAAGGGGCAAGTGATTAAGGTGCAAGGGGAAGATGCACAGTATAAGTCAGATCCTACCTTATATCCGTTAGGGGATAGAGCTGCACCTAATACAGAGCCCTATCATCATTCTAAAATTAGAATGAATATGATAGGTGATCAACAATGGAAATTGCCTGGGCAATGGATTGAATGGGAAGTAGAGATTGAGGAGGCAGGACTCTATCAAATTGTTCTAAAAGAAAGACAGGATACTTTAAGGGGATCTTTTTCAAATAGAAAGTTAATGATAGATGGAGAAGTACCTTTTAAAGAAGTAGAGTCTATTCCGTTTAAATTCGAGAAAGAATGGATTATGAAAAGCTTAGGAGATGAAGAGCCCTATCTATTCTATTTAGATGAGGGGAAACATAATATAAGACTTGAAGTAAGTCTAGGGGATTTAGGAAGTATTTTAAATATAGTAGAGAATAGTATTTATGAATTAAATAAGGTTTATAGAAACATTCTTATGCTAACAGGAGCTACACCAGATACATATAGAGATTATGAAATTCCTAAAAGATTACCAAATGTCATGGTAACTATGCAACAGCAAAGTGAAGTACTTAATGATGTAATGAATGAACTTGTATCTTATACGGGTAAAAAAGGTTCTGAAGTATCTACTATTGAAAAATTAGCGATACAACTAGAGGGACTTGTAGACAAACCAGAAACTATTCCTAAAAGATTAAGTCAGTTTAAAGATAATGTTGCTTCACTAGGTACATGGATTTTAACAATGAGAGAACAACCTCTAGCCATTGATTATATACTTGTACAATCTCCGGATATACCAGTGGAAAATGTAAAAGTATCTTTCTGGAGTAAAATGATGCATGAGTTAAGAGCTTTTGTTGCTTCATTTGTTGAAGATTATAATACAATAGGCAGTGAAGCAGGGCAGGAGCAAGTTTTAGAAGTTTGGGTTACAACGGGTAGAGACCAAGCTCAAATTATTAAAGGGATGATAGATGATGAGTTTACCCCAAATACAGGTATTGGAGTAAATATTAAGTTAGTTGATCCATCGGCCCTATTGCCAGCCACTGTATCAGGGAATGGACCAGATGTTGCAATGCAAGTAGCTATAGCTGACCCTGTTAACTACGCTATTAGAAATGCAGTAGCTGACCTTACGCAGTTTGGAGATTATAAAGAAATAGAAAAAAGATTCCATAAGAGTGCTATAACACCTTATGAGTTTGATAAGGGGATATACGCTCTTCCAGAGACACAGGAATTCCCTATGTTATTTTATCGTACGGACATATTAGAAGAACTGGAACTTGAAGTGCCTGAAACATGGGATGATTTAATTGACTTACTTTCTACTATCCAAAAGAATCACATGAATTTTGCTATTCCTGTAGCCGTTAAGTCTTCTGCTGTTTCGGTAACTAATGTAATTAGTGCAAGTGGTCTTCCGGCTTATGCTATGCTACTTTACCAAATGGGGGGAGAGCTGTATACAGAGGATGGATCACAAAGCATTATTGATAGCTCAGAAGGTGTAGAGGCTTTTGAGATGTGGACAGAGCTATTTGTTAATTATAAGTTACCATTAGAATACGATTTTGCTAATCGTTTTAGAACGGGGGAAATACCAATTGGCATTACAAATTATTCTATGTATAACCGTCTAGCTGTATTTGCACCAGAAATAAGAGGATTATGGGAGTTCGGTCCTGTGCCAGGCATCATGCAAGAAGATGGAACAATAAATAGATCTGTAGCAAGTACAGGAACGGGTATTATTATGATGGAGGCAAGTAGGCAAAAAGAAGCTTCTTGGGAATATATGAAATGGTGGACCAGTAAAGATGTTCAAGTAAGATTTGGGTGTGAGATGGAAAGCCTCATGGGGGCTGCTGCTAGGTATCCTACTGCCAATCAAGAAGCATTAGCTATGTTGCCTTGGTCAGTAGAAGGCTATAGGAGTTTAGTTGAGCAGTGGGAGTGGGCTAAAGGAAATCCAGAGGTTCCAGGTGGATACTTTACCCCAAGACATATTGATAATGCCTTTAGACGTGTAGTTTATGAAAAAGAAGATCCAAGAGAAACCATTTTAGATTATGTAAGAGTTATTAATGAAGAATTAGAGAAAAAACGTATAGAGTTTGGTTTAACAACAGGGCAGAAGGGGGATAGGTAAGACATGAAAATGGGGAGTACAAAAGCACATAGGTTAACAGACTTATTAAAAGTAAAATGGGCCCAAATAAAGAGAAATAAAGTTTCCTATTTCTTTATTGCACCTTTTATGATTATTTTTACACTCTTTACAATTGTACCAGTCGTTTTATCTTTATTTTTAAGTTTTACTTATTACAATATTTTAGAAACACCTAAGTTTATAGGCTTTCAGAATTATCTTAACTTACTTTTGGCGGATGATGTCTTTTTAATAGCCATTAAAAATACCTTTTTATTAGCTGCTATTACAGGACCTATTGGTTTTTTTGCAGCTCTTATACTAGCTTGGCTTATTAATGGACTAAAACCGAAAATGAGAGCTTTTGCAACTTTAATCTTTTATGCACCCACTATATCAGGGCAAGTATACCTAATTTGGAGCATTATGTTTAGCGGTGATTCTTATGGTTATGTCAATGGTTTTTTAATGAAGTTAGGTTTTATTAAAGAACCTGTTCAGTGGCTTACTGAACCTAAATACATGTTATGGGTTATTATGATTGTTATTTTGTGGATGAGTTTGGGAACAGGTTTCTTATCTTTTATAGCAGGATTACAAGGTATTGATAAAACCCTATTTGAGGCCGGATATGTAGATGGTATTCGTAATAGGTGGCAAGAACTTTGGTATATTACGCTTCCATCTATGAAACCTCAGCTTATGTTTGGTGCTGTTATGTCTATTACACAATCATTTGCCGTTTATGAAGTAACAGTAGCTTTAGCGGGCTTCCCAAGTACAGATTATGCAGCAAGAACTATCGTTACACATCTAATGGACTATGGTAGTGTAAGGTTCGAAATGGGCTATGCTTCAGCCATTGCTACTATTCTCTTCTTAGCCATGGTTATTACAAATAAAATTGTACAATCGATGATTAAGAAAGTGGGGAGGTAGTTTATGCATAGATTAAAGAGATTTTTTAAGCGTAAGGCCCCTAATAGATCTAAAACAGGGGACTTAGCAGTTAATTTAGTACTTATTTTTATAGGAGTTTTTATGGCACTACCTCTTGTTTATGCTATTTGTAGTGCTTTTAAACCATTAGACGAGATTTTCTTATTCCCACCTAAATTCTTTGTACAGAATCCTACACTTGAGAACTTTCAAGATCTTTTCATCTTAATGTCTAAGTCTTGGGTACCCTTTTCAAGATATATTTTTAATACTGTGTTTATTACAGTAGTTGGTACAGCGGGAAATGTTATGATTTGCTCATCAGCAGCATATGCACTGGCTAGACATAAGTTCCCGGGTAGCAAGATTATATTTGAACTTATCGTTATCTCACTTATGTTTTCACCTCATGTAACATCTATTCCTAACTACCTTATCATGTCTAAATTAGGCTGGGTGGATACTTATAAAGCTATTATAGTACCAGCCTTTGCCACTTCTCTAGGATTATTCTTAATGAAACAATTTATGGAACAAATTCATGATTCTATGCTAGAAGCAGCACGTATTGATGGTGCAAGTGAATGGTATATTTTCTGCCATATTGCAATGCCTATGGTTAAACCAGCATGGTTAACTTTAATCATTTTTTCTATTCAAAACTTATGGAATATTAGAAGCAGTAACTTTATCTATGAAGAACAACTTAAAACTTTACCTTTTGCACTTCAGCAAATTTTACAAGGTGGTATTGCAAGAGCGGGGATAGGGGCAGCTGTATCATTGCTTGTTATGATTGTACCTATTGTTTTATTTGTCATCACACAAAGTAATATTATTGAGACTATGGGCTCTTCGGGGATAAAAGAATAGAAGGAGGTGTGTAATGCAAGTAAAGAAGATAATAGGCTGGGCAATGGTTTTTATGATGTTTTGTATGAGAACTCCTAATATTTTAGCAGATACAATGTCTACAAGTTATACATACTCCTTCTGGGGGGAGGTAAAAGAGGCACCAGAGGCTTATGTTGTATCTGACATTATACGAGGAGATGAGATAGGATGTGGTGACTTTAAAGAACCTAGAGGTCTATTTGTAAAAGAAGATCTTGTGTATATTGCTGATACAGGTAATAACAGGGTTGTGATTTGTGATGCAAATTGGCATTTGAAAGAGGTTATAGAGAGTGTAGAAATAGATGGGCTAGAAAGTCCATTAAATGGTCCACAAGATGTATTTGTAAGTGAAGAGAACGATATTTATATTGCTGATACTGGTAATAACAGAATAATAAGGTTAAATAATGAAAAAGAAGTAGTAAGTGTGATTGGGAAACCTGAATCAGAACTTATTTTAAGTAGCTTAAAGTTTGAACCTTTAAAAATTGTAGTAGATAGGGCAAATCGTATTTATGTTATTGCTAGGAATATTAACCAAGGTATTATGGAGATAGATAGTTCGGGTGCTTTTAATGGATACGTAGGGGCTAATAAGGTAACACCTAAATTATCAGATTTAATATGGAAACAATTTTCAACTAAAGAGCAGAGAGCACGTATGGAATTGTTTGTACCTACAGAGTTTAATAATATTTTTATGGATCATAAAGGATTCTTATATGTAACAACAGATGTTATTGATGCTCTAGAATTAACTAATGTTATTAAAACGCGAGATGACAGTGATAAATGCACACCAATCAAAAAGCTAAATAGCATGGGTACTGACATCTTAAAGAGAAATGGACATTTTGCACCTGTAGGGGATATTTTATTAGATGATAGAGGCTCGATAGATGGACCATCACAAATTATAGATGTCGTAGTAGATGAAAACGATATTTACAGCATATTAGATCGAAAAAGAGGCCGTATTTTTACATATGATTTTGAGGGGAATTTACTTTATACATTTGGTGAAATAGGGAATAAGGCAGGTGCCTTTAAAACGCCCATTGCTATTGAAAAAGTAGGAGAACGCATACTCATCTTAGATTTTGGGACTAATCAAATTACAGAATTTAAGCCAACCGAATATGGGCTTATGATTAATGATGCATTGATGGATTATAGAAAAGGTTACTACGATCAATCAGCAGATAAATGGGAGCAGGTACTTGTTATGAATGCTAACTATGAACTTGCTTATGTAGGAATGGGAAGAGCAGCTTATCGTAATGGTGATTTTAAAGAAGCTCTTGAAGATTTTAAATTAGGAAACAATCATAAAGGATATTCAAAAACTTTAAAGCTTTATCGTAAAGAAATCATAGAAGAAAACTTTGCATTTATTATGATTGGCCTTATTGGAGCCTCTATAGGTATTGGGGCTTTATTACATTATAAGAAGAAAAGGAGGAAAGTAGATGGAGACACTAAAAGCGCTTAAGTATGCTACCTATATAATGGGAAGACCTTTTGATGGATTTTGGGATTTAAAGCATGAAAAACGAGGCAACTTAAAAGCCGCTATGATTTTAGTAGTTGTTACTATGCTGACCTTTATTCTTCTTAATCAAAATGTAGGTTTTTTATTCGGAGGGGACAATCCTTTAGAGTTTAATATTATTATTGAAGCTTGCTCTGTACTTGTACCTTTTTTGCTATGGTGTAGTTCTAACTGGTGTTTAACAACACTAATGGATGGGAAAGGAACATTTAAAGAAATTTTCATAGCGACAGCTTATTCCTTGGCTCCTATAGTTATTATTTATATCCCAACAATTATCTTAACTAATGTAGTGACGTTAGAGGAAAGCGTTTTCTGTATATTTTTATTCGGAGTAGCTAATATATGGTTTGCAGTGTTGCTTGTTATAGGTACTATGTGTACACATCATTATACAATGGGAAAAACTATTTTAACATGCCTTTTAACTATAGTAGGTATGGGTATTATGATTTTTATCGGTCTTTTATTTTTCAATTTAATCGAGCAGATGATTATGTTTGCTAGTACACTTTATAAAGAAATTATCTTTAGGCTATAGGGGGGTAGAGCATGCATAAAAGAATGAATAAATGGCTCATGTATGGTGAAATGCTTACCCTTATTTCAAGTACGATTATTGGCACAGGATGTAGCCTTATTAATATAGGTGGTAAAAATGAGATAGTTCAGCTAGAGACCTATAGTACCCAAGAGGTAAGCGAAGGATTTAATGTGATTGCTGAAAATGAATATCTACAGTTACTCTTTGACGAAGCAAGTACTCAAATTGCAGTAAAAGACAAACAGGTAAATAACATATGGTATTCAAATCCACAAGACATAGAAAAGGATGCTATTGCAAACAAAACAAATAAAAACAAATTAAAGGCACAAATTACTTTGCTAGCAAATACCCCCAAAGGGGATACACTAGAGATGAATAGTTATGACTATAGTGTAGATTACAATCAGTTTAAGTTTGAAGCAATAGAAAATGGTATAGAGGTAACTTATACATTAGGTAAACAAGAAAATATTTATTGCTTGCCACAAGTTATTTCTGAGGAACGCTTGCAAACAAAAATTTTAGATTTAATGGAAGAAGGCGGAGATAAAAAGGCTATTGTAGGGGCATATAAGAAGTTGGATATTACCCAAATTGATGATAATAAAGAAAAGAAAACCCTATTAGAGCAGTATCCACAGTTAGAAACAGAAGTTATTTACATACTACGTGATGATCAGCCTGACTTTAGATTAAAACAAATGTCAGATGCACTCCAAAATATAGGTTATACATTTGAGGACATGGCTTTTGATGAAGAGGAAAATGGATTAGCAACTAAAAAACAAAGTGCTAAGTTTATAGTTCCTATTCAGTATGTTTTAGATGGTAAAGAGCTTGTTGTAACAGTGCCAATGGAAAAGGTACAAGGAACAGCAGGTTATCCTATTACGAATATTAAAGTTCTAGAGTATTTTGGAGCTGCAGGTATACAGGATGAGGGCTATATGTTGGTGCCAGATGGGGCAGGCGCTATTATTAACTTTAATAACCAGAAAAAAACTATGCCTGCATATGTAGGAAAAGTTTATGGGGATGACTACAGCATAGAAAAAGTGGAACAAATAGGTAATACAGAACAAGTGTACTTTCCTGTATATGGTATGAAATATAAGGATAGAGCTTTTATAGGCATTATAGAAAAAGGTGATGCAGTAGGTAGCATTCAGGCAGATATTAGTGGTAAAGTCAATTCTTATAACAATGTTTACTGTGATTTTAATGTAACACCTAATCAAAAGATGAGAATGCCAGCTAAGAGTGGAGATGCTATTATTAGCATTTATCAAAACAGAACAATAGAAGAAGATCTACAAATAAGATATAAGTTTATTGGTAAAACAGATGTATCTTATGTAGAAATGGCAAAAGCCTATAGAGAATATCTACTAGATAAGAAAATGCTTCAAAAGAAAGAAGTGGATGAAGCACCTTTTGTTGTAGAGTATATAGGAGCTATTGATAGGCAAAAACATATTTTAGGTATACCTATAAGAGGGCTGGAACCTTTAACCACCTATGACCAGGCAAAAGAGATTACAAGTCAGCTATTAGATAATAATATTAGTAACCTCTATATGCGTTATACAGGTATGGCAAATGGTGGCGTCTATCATTCTATTCCTAAACAAATAGAGTTTGAAAGGTGTCTAGGAGGAAAGAAAGACTTTAAGGCTTTACAAGCATTTAGTGAAGAAAATGGGATTACAATCTATCCTGAGTTTGATACTCAGTATGTACATGATAATACACTAACAGATGGATTCTTTAGCTATATGGATAGTTCCAGACTTATAACAAAACAAATGGCTAAGAAATCACCTTATAATAGTGCAACATACTTGCCAGATCCTATTAAGAAGAAATCTTCGGTGGTCTCACCTGCTATGGCATTAGAGATAAGTGAAAGGTTAGGAGAGACATTAGAGAAAAATGATTTTACAGGGGTTAGTGTAAGTCATTTAGGTAAGGAAGTAAACTCTGATTTTAATGAGAAGGAAACAGTAGATAGGCAACAATCTGTAGAAGTAAGCAGGAAACAACTTAATAATCTGAAAGAAAAAAATTTAGATATTATGGTGAGTGGAGCTAATCAATACAGTTTACCTTATGCAGGGATTATAACAGATGTGCCTAATGAAAGTAATGGGTATAACTTACTAGATGACAGCATACCTTTTATGCAGATTGTATTTCATGGATATGTTCCTTATACTTCAACACCACTTAACTTAGCAAGGGATTATAAGCATATGTTACTTAAAAATATAGAAGTAGGAGCAGGGCTGTATTATACATGGAGCTATGCTAACAGTGCAGCAACAAAGGATACAGACTATAGTAAGTATTATGCAACGTGCTACGAGGGATGGATTGACGAGGCTATAGAGACTTATCATGAAATCAATAAACTATTAGGTGATACGTATAATCAAGAAATCATAGGGCATGAGCAGATTAGGGAAAATGTCTATAAAGTGACTTATGAAAAAGGAACAAGAGTATTGGTGAATTATACAGAAGAAGTTGTAAATGTAGAAGGTATACAAATACAGCCAGAAAATTATGTAGTCATACAGGGGGGAGAATGATGAAACAGAAAATAAAGTTTAAACGTAAATCACTTACTTTAGCACAAAAGCAAGAAATAAGTGGCTATTTATTTATCTCTCCCTTTATACTAGGTTTTTTAGTACTATTTTTAATGCCACTTATTCAGTCTATTAGCTATAGCGTAAGTGAGCTTAAGATGGGGATAGATGGATTTGAACTTGTGCCTGTTCAATGGGCCAATTATGAAAAAGCTTTGTTTATAGATCCCGATTTTATAAGAACACTAGTAGAGTCTGTGGGGCAAATGTTTTTTGATGTACCGATTATTTTAATCTTTAGCTTTTTTGCAGCAACATTACTTAATCAAAACTTTAAGGGCAGAGGTATTGTAAGGGTTATTTTCTTCTTGCCAGTTATTATGGTATCAGGAGTTATAGGAAGTACCAATACAGCAGCTATGATTAGAGAAGGGATGCAGATGGAATCAGAACAATCTGCAATAATGATGTCTACTGCATTAGCAGATTTCTTATTGCAAATGGAAATGAGTCCTCAGTTTACCATGTATATTATGAAGGCTGTAGATGGTATATCGGATGTAGTTGTTCAGTCAGGTGTACAAATTCTCGTGTTTTTAGCAGGTCTTCAATCTATTCCAAGTTCTTTATATGAATCTGCAAGCATAGAAGGTGCAACAGCTTGGGAAAGTTTTTGGAAAATTACATTTCCGATGATTGGATCACTCATTTTAGTTAATACAGTTTATACCATTGTAAACTCCTTCACTAGTTCAAAAAATGAAGTGATTAGAATGATTAAAAATGTTATTTCGCAAAACATAGACTATGGCTTAGCATCAGCTATGTCATGGATTTACTTCATAGTAATTGCTCTTATTGTATCCATAGCTATGGTATGTATTTCAAAACGCGTATTTTATCATGAATAAGGAGAGAGGGGTGTAAGTTTGTTTACAATTAGGCGAAGAAACGGATCAGGAATACTATGGTCAATTATTAGAGCAGTACTTGTTATAGGCATTTCCTTTATCATTATTTATCCCTTATTTGTGAAATTCTCAGTAAGTTTTATGGCAGAAGCAGATCTATATGATTCAACAGTTGTTTATATCCCTAAAAACTTCACACTAGATAATTTTAAAATGGCTAATAAGTTAATGAAGTATAAGGAGGTATTTACAGATACTGTAGTACTTGCTTTAGTCATTGCAGTTTTCCAAACAATATCTTGTACATTAGTAGGATATGGATTTGCAAGGTTTAAATTTAGAGGAAAAAATATATGGTTTGCATTAGTTATCGCAACTTTAATGGTTCCACCACAAATTATTTTGACACCACTTTATATTCACTTTAGATATTTTGATGTATTAGGCATTTTTGAAGCACTAACAGGGAGCAGTATAAAACTTATAGATACATTTTGGCCTATGATTTTTATGGCTATTGGATGTATGGGATTTAAGAATGGACTGTATATTTACTTAACAAGGCAATTCTTTAGAGGAATGCCCAAAGAACTAGAGGAAGCAGCTTATGTTGATGGGTCTGGCCTTCTTAGAACTTTCTTTACTGTTATGCTACCAGGAGCTGTACCAATGATGGTGACTTGTTTTATGTTCTCATTTGTATGGCAGTGGACAGATACTTTTTATACTTCAAATTTCTTGCAGTCTAGAAAGGTGTTAGCAAGCCAATTATCTTCATTAGGTGCACAAATTGCAGGTTATGTACGTGCTACAACAGGCGGAGAGCCTACACCAGCTTATGCAGACGCTATTTATAACACAGGGGTATTAATGGTTATTGTACCATTACTTATCATTTACTTATTTACACAACGCTATTTTGTTGAGAGTATGGCAACTTCAGGTATCAAAATGTAATTGCACATAAATAAATTAAAAGGATAGTATGGGGGAGTGTTTATGAGCAAACGAAAATACTTAGTATGGTCACTTATTGGTATGATGGTAATGTCAAGCTTAACGGGGTGTTCAACAGCTAAAAAGGCAGATCCAAATCCAGCTCCAGCAAAGGAAGAACAGAAGGTAGACAAAGAAGAGGAGAAGGGGGAAAAAGAAGAAAAAGAAGAAGTCCAAGAC
>JAHLFD010000052.1:0-2831 GCA_018883975.1 Candidatus Niameybacter stercoravium | reverse complement strand
CATAAGCTTTCTTTAAAAGCTCAACAAGTGCCTGTTTGGCCATTCTTTTCTCTTTATCTCCCTCTTTAGGAAGATAAACTGTTCCAAGCCTCTGTTTATTATGCAGGACAACAATTTGGTCTGCATATTGCAAAGCCAGATTTGGATCATGAATGCATATTAAAACTGCTTTATTGGCCTGCTCTTTAAACTGTTTTAAAGTATATAAAAATTCATGTTGTCGTTTAAAATCCAAATGGGCGGTTGGTTCATCTAATAACATCACATTTGCCTTTTGCATAAGAGCTCTAGCTAAATACACCATTTGCCTTTCTCCCCCACTTATTTGACTTAGCCGACTTGCTTTGAGATAATTTAAGTTTAAATCATTTAAGATTTTATCTACTTTTGCATAATCATCTTTATTAGGTGTTTGCCAAAAATCTAAGTAGGGTGTAATTCCCATCAAAATAAAGTCATTTACTGTATACTCTAAGTCACATGTCATTTGCTGTGGAACATAAGTCATTTGTTTAGCGCGCTCCTTAAGTTTCATTTTACTAAGTGGCTTATCATCTAAAAAGACGTCTCCTTGCACGATAGGCAAAAGACCTGCTGTAGCTTTTATAAGTGTTGTCTTTCCTGTTCCATTAAGACCTAAAACTGCGACGAGCTCACCTTGTTTTACTTCTAAACTAAAATCCTCCACAATGACTTTTAAGCCACGTACTATTTTTATATTTTTTAAGTGAAGACTCATTGTTCTGCCCTTCCCCTTTGATATAATAGATGAGCTAGGAAAGGTGCCCCTACGAAGGTCGTTAGTACACTTACTGGGATTTCTGCTGCACATAAAGACCTAGCTAACGTATCAGCTAGTAATAATAGAATCGCCCCAATACAAAGACTCATAGGCATTTCTTTTTCTAAATTATTACCCACTAGAAGTTTAACAATATGTGGTGCCACAAGTCCAATCCAACTAATCACGCCTGATACGGATACAACGGCTGCTACAAGTAGTGTGACTGCACCAATAGCTATGATTCTAATAGATTTCACATTCACACCTAAAGTGGCTGCTTCTTCATCTCCTAGTGTTAAGACTTTAAGAGGCCATCTTAGTACGAATAAAATAACAATCCCTATCCCTATACTAGGCCATATGAGCTTAAAATTTTCCCAATTTGCTTTATAAAAACCTCCCATTAACCAAAACTCTATAGTAGGAAGCTGTTTATAAGGATCAGCGCCATACTTAAGAAGCATCGTAAGAGCCGAAGCAATAGAACTTATCACAATACCAGCAATAACAAGTCCTAATAGCTTATTAGTCCTGCTCATCCTTGCCATAAAAAGAGCAAGTCCAACAGCTATAATTCCTCCACAAAAAGCCATCATTTGAAGGGAAAGAGAAAACCTAGAAAAAAACAAAATAGCTAGAATCGCACCTACACCACATCCTGAACTAACACCTAGAACATCTGGCGAAACAAGAGGATTTTGAAATAAACATTGATAAATGGTTCCAGCTAAAGAAAGAGCTCCTCCACTCAGTATTACAATAAGTATACGTGGTAAGCGAATTTGCATGATTAAAGTATAAAGAGAGGAAGTGGTATCTCTTCCTAAAAATACCCTTCCTAATTCTCTATGTGACATCGGATATCTTCCTATCATAAGTGCCATACTACTTAAGGCTAAAAGTATACCTATTGCAGCTAATAACTTGAGCCTATACGAGCACCTATGACTCATAGTCCCATATCCTCCTTTGTAATCTCAATATCATAAAATGTCTTGTAGAAATCTTGCGCATCTTTTGTATAAGCTTCTACTGAATAAATCTCTGGATGAAGTTGATGAGTGAGCCATAAGATACCTAAAATAGAAGATGGTGTTGGGTAATCCCAAGCTTCTAATACTGATGGAAAAGTATAGACCTTATTTTCCTTAATTGCACTTACTGATGTAAGTTGTGCGTTTTCTGTTAATTCACTGATATCATAGCTTGCATAATTTACACTAAATATAAACTCTGGATCCCAAGCTAAAATTTGTTCTGCTGATACATTAGCCCAATACCCATCTGTTAATGCTTCAGATACATTTTGGCCACCTGCAAGATGAATTAAGTCATTTTGATACATATTAGAAGTACATGTTGTAAATGCACTTGAACCACCTGACATATAAACACGAGGTCTTTCTTCTAAGCCTTCAGTTAAACGATTCACCTCAGTTATTTTTTCTTCATAATAGCTTAAAAGTGCTTCTGCTCTCTCTTCTTCTCCAATGGCAGTTCCAATCAAGGTAATACACTCTAAAAATTGATCCATACTTTCTGGCTCTACAACAATAACTGGTATATCTAAAGCTTCAAATTGATCTATAAATTCCTCTAAACGATAAGGTAAAATCACAAGATCTGGCTTAAGGGCAAGTGTTTCTTCTACACTAATGCTTTTACTTGTTCCCACACCAGGCAATCCTAAAAATTCTGGTGCCGCCTTTTTATAAATCTCACGTGTATCTGCTTTCATCTCAAGTCCTACAACTTTATCCTCTGCACCAAGTGCAATTAATAAAGATGAGGAGATATAATAAGAAGAAACAATGCGATTTATTTCTCTTGGAACCTCTACTGTGCGCCCTAACTGATCTACTACGGTAATTGTCTCAGACTGAGCTACCTCATTTGGCGTACTCGTACTACTTTCTTGTACATTTTCTGTACCTGTTGAAGTCTGCTCTGTAGACACTGTATGATTCGCACACCCTACTGGGCTTGTCCCCATAATCATCAAACTTAATACTAAACTTACAATTTTTTTAGACATGATTTAAAATCC